>DASSHL010000368.1:0-11865 GCA_035692845.1 Gemmatimonadales bacterium | reverse complement strand
ACGACGCCAAGGTCGCGCAGGATGGGGGCGCTTGTGGCCACGAGCAGCCCACCACGGTAGAGGGCGAGGTCGGCATCCACGCGTTCGCTCAGTCCGCGCAGCGATGCATCGAGCGGCGCACCCGGTGTCCGCAGGATCGAGCCGGCACCCTGCGCCGCATCACGCAGCGTCTGGCGGATGAGCAGGTCCCGGCCGCGCTCGGCTTCACTCGCGAAATGCGAGAACGCCCAGAGCGAAAAGGCGACGGTCGGAAGCACGAAGAAGAGCGCGAGCGCAAGCGCCACGCGCAGCCGGAACGACCGCCCCAGCCGGCGCCAGCCCGGTGCTGCACCCCAGGTCCCGCTCAGTGCCACGCCCGCAGCCCAGACGAGCAGCAGCAGCACGACATCGAACACGGCGATGAGCGCGCCGCGCACCACCGCGGGCGCGGCGCCCAGCAGCAGCACGGTCGCCTGGACTTCGCGCGGGCCGCCTGGCAGCGATACGGCCCGGCTCGCCTGCAGGGTCCATCCGCGCCGGCGCCAGGTGAGTGGTGAAGTAGAGGCGCGCGCGGCAGGCGAACCCAGGACCAGGCGGTACGTCGCCGCGCGCTCAGCGGAAGGCACCAGCAGGCGCCCGAGGCGATCCGGCGCTATCAGCGCCGACCGTGGCCCTATCGCGACCGTGATGGCCAGGCCTGGCCGTCGACGCAGGGCCAGCACCTGGTGAATGCCTGGTACGGCTGGAACTGCCTGCAGCTCCAAGGCGCCGGCCGAATCGGGCAGGCCGCGCGCAAGCGCACCGAGCAGTGCCGAGGGGATCGCCAGCGAATCCAGCGGCAGCTCCGCAACCGGGAGACCGGCACTATCCCACAGCGCGAGCTGAACCGGATAACCTTCCGCCTGCAGTGCGGACGATTGCCAGAGGGTGTACAGCTCCGCCGCACTCGACGGCACCGGCGAGGCCATGATGCGCCGCGCGAACCGGGTGAGCAATGGCTGCACGAATGGATCGGCGTCGGTACCGAGACTGCCGACGTCGCGCTCAGCCATCGCCATCCGGCTGGTTACGTCAGCCCGCCACACGAGCAGCGAAGCCAGCAATCCCACTGTCGTTCCGATGCCCGCCAGTGCCGCGGCACGCGAGCGCGCCACCATCGTGAGGAAAAGCGGCAGCAGGAACAGCAGCGGCAGGGTGAGTGACCAATCCTCCGATGGCGACCAGGTCCAGAGCGCGGCAGCGGCGATGAGCCCTGCGATGGCGGCTCCAGCCAGGGCGGGCCAGCGCACGTTGAGGTGACCAGCCAGGGCGCGGCCCACGATTGCGGCGGTCGCGCCCGTGATGACGATGGCGCCGTGCCACACGAGCCAGAGCGCGATGCCGACACCGCGCGAGGGCGGCGTCACATGCTGAGCGAACCGCCAGACGATGGCGAGCGCCAGCACAGCCATCAGGAATCCGGCCAGACGGAGCGCGGGTGCGCGTGGCATTGGTCGGTGCCAGAGCCGCAGTGCCAGCATCGCGAGAACGGCACCTGTCAGCGCCAGCGCCGCAGAGGAGGAGGAGAGTGGCCCAAGCAACGGGTCGAAGAATGTTGCCGGCGAGAAAAGGTTGCCCAGGCCGAGCAGGACATCAGCGGGTGCTCGCGCCGCAACCCAGAGCGGGCCGATCAGCAGGAGGTAGCGGAGGGACGGCCTCGCCGCGAGCGGCAATCCCAGCAGCACGGCAAGCGCAAGCAGCAGCAGTACGGCACGTCCACCCCGGGTGAAAACCCGGTCACGAGCTTCATCCTGGGTGGGTGGCTCTGGCTGGACGCTGAAAAGCAGGCGCGGGCCAGCGGTGGTCGGCTCCGCGTAATCGAAGATGTCCGGGTTGTGCTCCGGAGCGGCACCGGGAGGATAGACATGGAGCCCGACTTCGGTCGCACGCCTGAACCGCTCGGCCACACTGCGCGACCGGTCCGGCACGGCGGAATCGGCCCAGATGAGCACGCTCGCCACGACCACCCGCCCCGCCGAGTGGCGGCGCGTCTCCAGGACGACGTAATATCCACTGGTGCGCGCGTCGATGGAGTCGCCGCGAGCTTCGGGTGTCAGACGATGGCGGCCAGCCCACGCCCACGGCGCGCCTGAGGAGTCGAGGATGGCGACACCGAGCTCCGCGCCGCCGGCAGGCACCGCTGCGGCGAGCGTCTCGAAGGCGCCTTCCTGCGAGAGGGTGGCCGCATCGACGGCGCGGTCGGCGAGGCGGCTCGTTGCGCGGAGGGCAGAGCGCAGCTCCCCGCCCACGCGCTCGCCGTAAGCGGTGATGCGCGCCTCACGCTGCGCGGGCCAGTCCGTTGCATTGAGGTGGAGCTGGCGCGCCGTCGCCAGCAGTTCGCCAGCAAGCAGCAGCAGGCCAGCGGCAAGCACCAGGGCGGGAGCCCGCCGCCACCGGAGCAGCGACGCGCCGGCGGCCAGAATTGCCAGAAGCGCAGCAGTGACAGCCCAGGCGACCGAGGGGGCATGCAGCCACTCAGCCGCGGCGATCACCGTCGCCAGAACAGCCACCAGCCACCAAAGATCGCGATGCCTCACGACCGACATCCCTGGCGCTTGAAGGACATGACCCCTGGTGCCCTCCGTGAACGACTGGCGGAGCGAGCGGCCCTCATCGTACCGGTAGGGACGACGGAGCAGCATGGTCCCCACCTGCCCCTGGGCTGCGATTCACTGATCGTGGAACGGCTGGCTGATGACCTGTCGGCACTCTCCGGCGTCCCGCGCACGCCGACCGTGGAATACGGCGTCCACACGCCGATTCCTTCTTTTCCGGGCGGGGCGTCCCTCTCCCGAAAAACACTGCACCGGGTCATGAACGAACTTATCGGGTCATGGGAGCTTGGGGCAGGCGTGAAGGAATTCCTCATCCTCACGGCACAGGCCAACGACGCCCACCAGGAGGCGCTGAGCACCATCCGCACTGATTCAGCGCGCGTGCTGGCTGTGGACATCTTCGATCTCGACTTCGGTGACCGACTGGAGCGGCCCGAGGATCCGGTCCAGGGCGGAGAGCTGGACACTTCCCTGCTGCTCTTCATCGCGCCCGATCTGGTACGCATGGATATCGCACAGGATTACGTCCTCCCGGCCAACGAGCGTGACTTCCGTCCGGGCACGAGCCGGCGGATCCCGGCCGGATTTCCCGGCTCCGTGGGCTTCCCGAGTCTTGCGACCGCACAGAAGGGCGAACGGCTATATTCCTTCATATTGGAGCAGGTTCAGCACTGCCTTAACGCCTGCTGACGTACCCGAACTCAGGCTCCGAGGTCCGGATGCGCGTTCTTGCACCCCTCGTGCTCGCCATAATGGTCCTTCCGCTGCCGGCATTGGCTCAGCAGGGCGAGCCAATCACCTATTCCATCACCCGCGCTGGTGCCAACGTCGGCGAGGAGATAGCCACACTCTCGGCGGGCGACGACCGCAACCCCGGTGGCACCACGCTCGTGGTCCGGGCGCACTACCCCGGCTCGCCTCGCGACTCCGCGCTCGAAGCGATGCTGCAGCGGGACGGGGCCAGGCAGTTCGTCCTCTTCCAGCTCGACCTCCATGACGACGCAGGCGGCAGTACGATCCTGGCGGCTGGCTCCGGCGCCAGAGTGCTCCTACGAACCGACACACCGGGGAGCCGGGCCGTGCGCGAGGTGCCGTCGGGCGAAAACGTGGTCCTGCTCGATGATCATGTCCTGAGCCTCTATCAGGCCGTGGCGGATCTGGCCAGCCCGGCTGGAACGCGAATGGTGGGCATTTACCCCCGCACCGGCCGGCGGGTGCAGTTCGAGGCGCGCCGAGGCGACGGTGACCAGGCTCGACGCATCACCCTCTCTGGCCAGCTCACCGGTACCCTGCTGGTCAACGCAGCGGGCCGCCTCGTGCGTGCCGAGCTTCCGGCCGGGCTGGTGGCCGCCGCTCGCTGATCACCCCGCGTTCCAACCTGTTGTGACAGCAATACTACGGCCGGCATCGTCGCAAGCTGAAACTTGCGAAACTCCGGTTCCGTATGAGCGTCTGTATCGCCACCCGAACGAGGATTCGTACATGCCGCGTATCACCGCCCTGCTGGTCGTCGCCCTGGTCGCTGCAGCTCCCCTGAACGCACAGGACACCACGCAGGCGGTGCCGATCCGGGCCACCCTGACGCTCAGTGAGGCGCTGTCGCAAGCCCAGGCCAACAGCCCGGCGTATCGCCAGGTGCTGAATGACGCGGGCCCGGCACGGTGGGGCGTCCGCCAGGCCTATTCGCAGCTGTTCCTGCCGAGCGCGGATGTCAGTTTGGGCCTTGGCTACAACGGCGCCGGCAGCTCGACTTTCGGCGGCACCGAATTCCGCCAGTCGTCGCCGAGCTACAACTCCAATTACGACATCAGCCTTGGCTGGCGCCTGAGCGGACAAACGCTGACGGCACCCGCCCGCGCCAAGGCACTCCAGCGCGCCACTGGCGAGCAGATTGCCGCCGGAGGCGTCTCCCTCAAGGCCGATGTCACGACCCAGTATCTGATAGCACTGCAGGCAGCGGCCCAGGTGGATGTCGCCGAGCAACAGGTCAAGCGCAACGACGACTTCCTGCGATTGGCACAGGCGCGATATCAGGTGGGCCAGACCACGCTGCTTGACGTGCGACAGGCCGAGGTCACCAAGAGCACATCAGAAGTGGCGCTGCTCCGGGCTCGCCAGACGGTGAATGAGGCCAAGCTGGAATTGTTCCGCCTCATGGGCATCGAGCCGCCGGCACCAGTCGCGCAGATTGCCCTGACAGACAGTTTCCCGGTCACGGAGCCACAATTTGACCTGCCCTCGCTGCTGGCAACTGCGGAACAGCAGAATCCCAATTTGCGCGCGCTCCGTGCGCAGGAGGATGCGGCAGGCGCAGCAGTTACGGCGGCCAAGTCGCAATACCTTCCGTCGCTCAGCCTGAATGCCGGATGGAGCGGCTTCACCCAGGAATTCTCCAACGAGAACTTGCTCCTGAACCAGCAGTTGGCCGGGGCGCAGGCAGGCTATCAGTCTTGTCTTGATAACAACCAGATCCGGACCAGCGCCGGGCTCCCGTTGGTTACAACCGACTGCCTGTCCGCCAGCGGACTTCAGGACGCCGGGACGCTTGATCCGGCTGCTGTTGCGGCATTCCACGACCGGAACAACGTCTTCCCGTTCAGCTTCTCGCGGCAGCCTTTCAGGGCCAACCTGAGCATTTCGCTGCCCATCTTCAACGGCTTCTCGCGCGAGCTGGATGTGTCCCAGCAGCAGGCGCAGCGGGAGGATGCCCAGGAGCAGGTACGCGCCAACAGGCTGCTGGTCCGGAAGACGGTCGAAGCTGACTACCTCGGGGTCGAGACCGCATACAGCTCGATCGCCGTGCAGCAAGCGGCTCGTGACGCCGCGCGCGACCAGCTCCGGCTGGCCCAGGACCGCTATCGCCTCGGCAGCGGGACCGCGCTGGAGCTCTCGGATGCGCAGAATGCGGTGCAGGGCGCCGAGGGCGCGTACGTAAATGCCGTCTATGGTTACCACATTGCCGTCGCCGCGCTGGAAGCGGCGGTCGGCCGTCCCCTTCGCTAACAAGGACGTCTCATGTCGCGTGGGAAGAAGGTCGGAATCTTTGCCGCCGTTGCCGTGGTGGTCGTGATCGCCCTGGTGATGATGGGCCGGGCGCGGAAGGCCAATGCCGGTACGGAGGTGCGCATGGAAAAGGTGGCGCGCCGCAGCCTGGTCTCCGCGGTCACTGCGAGCGGCAAGATCGATGCGAAGACGTCGGTGGATATCAGCGCCGACATCACGGGCCGCATTACCAAGATCGGCGTGAAGGAGGGCGACCTGGTCAAGAAAGGCCAGTTCCTCCTGCAGATCGATCCGACACAGTACCAGGCCGCGGTGTCACGCGCGGAGGGACTGGTCGCCTCCTCACAGGCCGCGACGGTGCAGGCGCGCGCCAATCGGGACCAGGCCGAGCGCGCCCTCACGCGCGCCAAGCAGCTGGCCAGCTCCGGCACCAACCTGATTTCGCCTGAAGCCGTGGAGCAGGCACAGACGGCCTTCGATGTGGCGGCCGCCAACCTGAAGGCGAGCCAGGCACAGCAGGATCAGTCCCGTGCGTCGCTGCGCGAGGCGCAGGACCAGCTCTCCAAGACCCACCTGGTGGCGCCGATGGACGGCCGCGTGGTGCGCGTCGCCAAGGAAGTGGGCGAAGTCGCGGTGCCCAGCACCTTCTCCAGCGCCGAAGGCCTCCTGGTGACGGTGGCAGACCTCAGCGTGATCCTGGCCACCGTGCAGGTGGACGAAACCGACGTGGTGCGGCTGGCACAGGGCGACTCGGTGCAGGTCAGCATCGACGCCTTCCCTGACACGACCTTCACGGGACGGGTAACGAAGATCAGCAACAGCGCAGTGCTCACCGCCACGCAGACGTCGGGCGGCTCGCAGGACCGCGCGGTGGACTTTGAAGTGGAAGTGACGCTCGATAATCCGCCCGAGGATGTGCGGCCTGACCTCAGCTGTACCGCCCGGATCGTCACGGCCACGCGGAAAGATGTGCTGAGCGTGCCGATCATCGCCCTCACCGTCCGGGACAACGAGCCGGTGCCGAACGAGGAAGCAGCGAAGCAGGGTCAGGCCAGCCCGGCGCCAGCGCGCGACACCGGCGCGGCCGCGGCAAAGAAGAAGGACACCGAAGGGATCTTCGTGGTCCAGGACGGCATCGCGCACTTCCGCGCCGTCAAGGTCGGCATCACCGGCGACGAGTACTTCGAAATTACCGATGGGCTGAAGCAGGGCGAGACCATCGTGGCCGGCACCTACCAGGCCATTCGCGACCTCAAGGACGGCGACAAGGTGAAGGCAGCACCCGCACCGGTGCCGGGAATGAACGGAGCAAAGAGCTGATGAATCCGGAAGTCCTTCGTGTGGCCGGGCTGGAGCGCCGCTATGACATGGGCGGCGAGGTGGTGCATGCGCTCCGTGGCGTGTCGCTCACCATCCGCCGGAACGAGTACGTGGCGATCATGGGGCCATCGGGCTCGGGCAAGTCCACGATGATGAACATCCTGGGTTGCCTCGACACGCCGGACGCCGGCGAGTACTGGCTGAATGGCGAGGAGGTCTCCAAGCTCGGCGACGACGCGCTGGCGCGGGTGCGGAACCGGGAAATCGGCTTCGTGTTCCAGACCTTTAACCTGCTGCCGCGCGCCTCCGCGCTCCACAACGTGGAGCTGCCGCTGATCTACGCGGGCCTCAGTGCGGGCGAGCGCCGGGAGCGCGCCGAGCAGGCGCTGGTGCGCGTAGGACTGGGGGAGCGGATGCACCATCGGCCCAACGAGCTCTCTGGTGGCCAGCGCCAGCGCGTTGCCATCGCGCGTGCACTGGTCAACCGGCCGAGCATCCTCCTGGCCGACGAGCCGACGGGCAACCTCGACAGCACCACCAGCGAGGAAATCATGGCGGTGTTCCAGGAGTTGCACGACGAGGGGCAGACGGTCGTCATGGTGACCCACGAGCCCGACATCGCGGCCTATGCCGAGCGGATCATCACCCTCCGCGACGGCAAGGTGGCGTCCGACCGCGCGGCGGGCGAGAGCGCCGCCTGATATGCCGCTGCTCGAGGCAGTCCGCATGGCCCTCCGCGCCATCTGGGCGCAGAAGCTCAAGAGCTTCTTCTCCCTCATCGGCGTGCTCATCGGCGTCACGTTCCTGATCGCGGTGGTGTCCATCGTGCAGGGCATGAACGTGTACATGGAGGAGCAGTTTGCCGACAAGCTGGTGGGCATCAACACCTTCCAGCTGCGGCAGCGGCCCAACATCGTGATGGAGAACATCACCGAGGAAACGTGGCGCTCGTGGATGCGCCGGCCCCGCATTTCCTATGACGACGCCCGCTTCGTGCGCGAACGGATGAGCACGCCGGTCACGACGTCGTTCTACTGCGCCGACAACATGGCGATCTCCTATGGCGGGAGGCAGGCCAAGGACATCGACCTCGAAGGGACCGAGGCGACGTACTTCAGCATCAAGAATTACGAGATTGCCGCCGGCCGGGCCTTCACGGCGCAGGAGGTCCGGGCCGGCACGCCGGTGGTCGTGATCGGCTCGCTCCTCGCCGAGAAGCTGTTTGAGGGGGTCGACCCGATCGGGAAGGACGTCGGGATCAGCGGGCTGCCCTATCGCGTCATCGGCGTGGTCAAGGAGCAGGGCACGCTCTTCGGCATTTCGCTCGACAAGTTCGCCATCATGCCCTACACCGCGCCCGCACGGCGCTGGATCTGCCCGCACAACGTCATGGACGAATTCACCATCAAGGCGGCCAACCCGGCCGCGATGGAAGCCGCCATGGGCGAGGTGGAAGGGCTGATGCGGGCGCGCCGGCACCTGAAGCCGCAGGAGGAAAACAACTTTGCCCTGCAGACGGCCGAGGGTGCGCTGGCAGGCTGGAAGAAGATTTCCCGCATCCTGATGATGGCGCTGCCCGGGCTTGTGGCCATTTCGCTCGTGGTTGGCGGAATCGTCATCATGAACATCATGCTCATGGCAGTGAGCGAGCGCACTCGCGAAATCGGCATCCGCAAGGCGCTCGGCGCCAGGCGGAGCGACATTCTCGCGCAGTTCGTGGTGGAGAGCGCCACGATTTCGCTGGTCGGGGCAGCACTCGGTATCGGGTTCGGGATCATCCTCGCCATGGTGGTGCGCGCGCTCACACCCATGCCGGCGGCCATTGCCCCCTGGTCGGTGGGGGTGGCCGTCGCCCTCGGCATCAGCGTGGGCCTCATCGCCGGCGTCTACCCGGCCACCCGTGCCGCGCGACTGGACCCGATCCAGGCGCTCCGGGCGGAATAGGAGCGCGCCATGGCAATCTCCCGGGCATTCGAAGGCGTCGGCATCGCGCTCGACTCCATCCGCGCCAACAAGGTGCGCGCGTTCCTGACGATCCTTGGTGTCGCCATCGGCGTCATGGTGGTGATCGCCATGGCCTCGGCCATTACCGGCATCAACCGCAGCGTGCAGAAGGAGCTGGAAAGCCTCGGCCCCAAGACGTTCTTCGTCCAGCGGTATTTCCAGGGCGGCATCAACTTCAGCGACGGCTCAGATGAGCTGTCGCCCTGGCGAAAGATGCCCTGGATCACGGTGGACGAGGCAAAGATGATCGCCAAGCTGCCGGCGGTGCAGTACGTGGTGTGGAACGAGAACGCGAGCGGCCCCGTGTCCTACGAAGACACGCACCTCAAGAGCTCCAACATCCGCGGCAACAGCCCCAACTGGATCTACACGTCAGGGGCCACGATCACCCAGGGGCGCAACTTCACCGAGGTCGAGGCAGCATCCAACGGCCATGTCGCGGTCATCAATGACAAGATGGCCGACATGCTGTTCGGGGAGCGCGACCCGATCGGGCGGCAGATCAAGGTGTACGGCATTCCCTTCACCGTCCTGGGAGTGTACGTGGATGCCGCCGGCCTGTTCAGTGGCACCCCGTCGCCCACGCTCTCCATGCCGCATTCCACCTTCACCAAGGTGGCGGACTACTGGAAGGGATGGATGGACATCGCCGTGACGCCCAAGGACGCGTTCACGGTGGCGGAAGCGCAGGATCAGGTCACGGCCGCCATGCGGGTGCAGCGGAGCCTCCGGCCCGACCAGGACAACAACTTCGCCCTGGTGAGCCAGGACCGGCTGCTGCAGTCTTTCAACAGCGTCACCCGTGGCTTCTTCCTCGTGATGCTCGCGCTGTCGAGCGTGGGGCTCATGGTGGGTGGTGTCGGCGTGGTGGCCATCATGATGATCTCCGTGACGGAGCGCACCCGCGAGATCGGCGTGCGCAAGGCACTGGGCGCCACGCGACGGGAAATCATGTTCCAGTTCCTGGTCGAGGCCGCAACACTCACCCTCGTGGGCGGCGCGTGCGGACTTGCCCTCGGCGCCGTGATCGCGTTCATGATCCGGGCCTGGACCCCGCTCCCGGCGGCCATTCCACTCTGGTCGGTCATTCTCTCGGTGGCAGCGTCGACTGTGACGGGCATCTTCTTTGGCCTCTATCCGGCCAGCAAGGCCAGCCGACTGGACCCGGTGGAGGCGTTGAGGTACGAGTAGCAGTTGGACAGTTGGACAGATGGACGGTTGGACAGGCGAACAGGGGGAAAGCTCCGGCATTCCATTATCGAACTGTCCATCTGTCCAACTGTCCCTCGGTCCATCTATCTTTTTCCCATGCCCCTGACCGAAGCCCTGCGTCTGGCCCTGCAGACGATCGCGGCCAGCAAGCTCCGCTCGTTCTTTACCCTCCTCGGCATCATCGTCAGCGTCGGGTTCCTCGTCACCGTGGTCGCCATCATCCAGGGGATGAACGCCTACGTCCGCGAGAACCTCACCGGCGCCATCATCGGCACCAACGCCTTCCAGGTGCGTCGCGACCCGATCCAGGTGGGCCTGCTGGACGACAGTACGGTGCGTGCGATTGCGAAGCGGCCTCGCATCACCCGGGAAGACGCCGAAGCGGTCGGTCGGGCCCTGCCGGATGCCCGGGCGGTGGCGTTGCAGTCGGGATGGCCAACACCGTCTGCCGATGTCTCCTGGCGCTCGCAGCAGCTCCGCAACATCGTGACATTCGGGGTGACCCCGCCCTACCAGATCGTGCAGGACTATCAGTTTGCCGCGGGCGAGCCGCTCAGCGAACCGGACATCCAGCAGCGGCGACTCGTCGCGGTGCTGGGGTATGACGTCGCCGAAGCGCTGTTCGGCGTCGCCGAGTCGGGCATCGGCAAGCAGGTCCGGGTAGCCGGGCAGCAGATGACCGTGAAAGGCGTGATCGCGAAGAAAGGGCGGGTGCTGGGACAGAGCTTCGATTCCTTTGTCCTGCTTCCGCTCCCTACCTTCGAAAGCATCTTTGGCCGGCGGCTCACCACCGTCGTATCGGTCAAGATGAACGACGCGAGTGAGGTCAAGGGCGGGATGGACCGCGCCGAGGAAGCGATGCGGGTGGCGCATCGGCTCAAGCCGGGCGCAGCCAATGACTTCACCGTGGACAAGGCGGACGCCTTGATGGCGTTCTGGACCAGCCTCACCGGTCTTCTCTTCGCAATTATTCCCGCCGTGGTGTGCATCGGCATCGTGGTGGGCGGCATTGTCATCATGAACATCATGCTGATGGCGGTCACCGAGCGCACCCACGAGATCGGCATCCGGAAGTCGCTCGGCGCGCGGCAGCGCGACATCCGCCGGCAGTTCCTGATCGAGGCGGTCGTGCTCTCGCTGCTGGGGGGCATTATCGGAATCGCGGTGGGCTGGGGACTCGCGCTCGTCGTGAGCACCGTGTCACCGTTGCCGGCCCGCGTTACGGCGTGGAGTGTGGGTGTGGCGCTGGCGCTTGGCGCCGGCACCGGCATCATCTTCGGCGTCTATCCCGCCGCGCGGGCGGCCAGGCTCGACCCCATCGCCGCGCTCAGGGCCGAATGAAGCTCGGCGTTCCTCACCGGCTGATCCGGTCGACCACCGAAGGCGTGAGCATCGCGTTCGACGCCTTACGCTCCAACAAGCTGCGCAGCGCCCTCACGATCCTGGGTGTGGTCATCGGCGTGACGACCGTGATGGCCATGGCGAGCATCGTACAGGGCGTGCGGTCGCAGATCTTCAACAGCATCGAGGTGGCGGGCCCGACGACGTTCTACGTCATGCGCTACTGGTCGCAGACGCCGGTGGATCCCAACAACCTGCCATACGAGGTTCGTATCCGCCCGGTGCTGCGCTCCAGCGATGTCGCGGCCATTCACACCGTGCCGGAGATTCGCTACGCCGGGCTCTGGGTACAGCTCTTCGAGCGGATCGAATACCAGGGCGCCCGCACGCAGGTGATGACCATCTTCGCGGG
>DASSHL010000367.1:0-2826 GCA_035692845.1 Gemmatimonadales bacterium | reverse complement strand
GGGTTGGCGAAGCGCAGTTGCGCCAGCACGCGCTCCGGGTCGAGCCAGGGCGCGCCGACCTGCTGGAACGGATGATCGGTGCCGCGCCCCACGCTCAGGTTCGTGCCTTCGAACAGGCACGAGCCCGCATAATGGATCAGGCTCTCGAGCGTCGGGAGATTGGGGCTCGGCTTCACGAACGGAAGCCCCGTCTCATCGTAGTACTCATCCCTCCGCCACCCGGCCACCGGCACCACCCGAAGATCCGCGCCGATTCCCATTTCATCATTCGCAAACCGCGCCATTTCACCCATCGTCAACCCATGACGCATCGGCATCGGCAGCCGACCGACAAACGAGCGGTATGCCGTGTCCAGCACGTTGCCCTCCATGGCCCCGCCGATCGGATTGGGGCGGTCGAGCATGACGACCGGCATGCCGCGCCTCGCGGCAGCGCGCATGACTTCGGTCGCGGTCGCGATATAGGTATAGTACCGTGCGCCGGCGTCCTGGAGATCGACCAGCATCATGTCCACACCGCGCAGCATCGAGTCGGTTGGAGACGCCGTGCGTCCATAGAGACTGTAGATTGGGAGCCCGGTGGCGGAGTCGGTCGTCGAGGCCACCGACGCCCCTGGATCAGCCGAACCGCGGAAGCCATGCTCAGGACTGTAGAGCGCCACCAGGCGCACGCCGGCCGCGAGCAACCGGTCCACGTCGCTTTCGCCGTGGCGGTCAACACCCGTCTGGTTGGTCACCAGCCCGACTCGGCGGCCAGCGACCAGCGACATGCTGTCGCTCAGCAGCACGTCAATACCCGGCCGCACGATCGGGCCGGAGTTCAGAACTCCCAGCGGCGCGGCGCAGGCCAGCGCCGCGGCCATCCCGCATCCCAGGATCAGTGAATGGCGCGTCAACGAATTCTCCTTCCGGGTGTCATCCTTCTGCTCGCCTCGTGCACCGCCGCACCGCCGGCCGGCGCACCTGCCCCAATTACCATGAGCGTGGATCAACTGCTCGACTCG
Source organism: Gemmatimonadales bacterium (assembly GCA_035692845.1). GTDB lineage: Bacteria > Gemmatimonadota > Gemmatimonadetes > Gemmatimonadales > GWC2-71-9 > CAMLHP01. Next base: position 1,822 of record DASSHL010000367.1, on the reverse strand, counting down.
CTGTCAGTGCGCGACCGGGTGGCGCAGCTCATCATGCCGTGGATCCCGGGCACCTATGCGGCGCTGGATGAGCCGGTCCTGGAGCAGGCCGAGCGCTGGGTGGACTCGCTGCACGTGGGCGGCATCATCATTTCGGTGGGCTCACCGCTGGATGAAGCGGCCAAGCTCAATGCGCTGCAGCGGCTCGCGCCCCTGCCCCTGCTGGTCGCCTCAGACCTCGAGAGCGGGACCAGCATCCGCCTGCACGGCGGCACGCGGTTCCCACCCAATATGGGCGTGGCCGCGGGTGGGCGGGAGCAGGATGCTCGTCAGATCGGCAAGATCACGGCGCTCGAAGGACGCGCGGTCGGCATCCACATGGCGTTTGCGCCCGATGCCGACGTCAACAGCAACCCGGCCAACCCTATCATCAACACCCGTTCGTTCGGTGAAGACCCCGCCGTGGTCTCGGCGTTCGTGACCAGTGCGGTGAAGGGCATCCAGGACAACGGCATGCTTGCCACCGTCAAGCATTTCCCCGGACACGGGGACACGGAGACCGACAGTCACCTAGCACTGCCCGTTGTAGGCGCCACGTGGGAGCGGCTCGACACCCTCGAGCTGGTTCCGTTCCGCGCCGCCATCAAGGCAGATGTGGACGCCGTCATGTCGGCACATATTGCCCTGCCGGGTATTGACAGCGGCCGCGTGCGGCCGGCCACCGTCAATCCGGATGTGCTGACCGGCGTCCTGCGCGACTCCCTCGGATTTAACGGCCTTACCGTCACCGATGCGCTCAACATGCAGGGCGTCGTCAGCAAGTATGGCGCTGGAGAGGCGGCCGTGCTCGCGTTCGAAGCCGGCGCCGACCTCCTGCTCATGCCGGCAGATGTCGGCCAGGCGCTCGACGCGCTGACGAACGCCGTCAACAGCGGCCGTGTCAGTGAAGCGCGCCTCAGCCGCTCGGTGCGAAAGGTGCTGGCCACCAAGCAGCGACTCGGCCTCTTTCGCAACCGTGAAGTGAACCTCGACAGCGTGATGGCCACGGTGGGCCGCGCCGACTTCCAGGCATTCGCAGATTCGGTCGCGGTCCGATCGATCGTGCTCGCCCGCGACGACGGCACGGTGGACTCCCTCCGAAGCGCCCCACGAACGGTTGCGCTGATTGAATACGGCGAGGGCACCGCCGTCGATGTTGGCACGACCTTCGCCGCGGAGCTCCGGCGCAGCGGCGTCACGGTGAACGCGTTCCGCCTGCTCGCCCAGAGCGGCGCGGCGAGCTATGACTCGGCGGCGGCGGTCATTGCCGGCAGTCCGTATGCCATCTTTGCGGTCGCGGTGCGTGCCGTGGCCTGGCGCGGCTCCATCGGCCTGCCCGCCCCACTGGTCAGTCTCATCGACTCGACCGCGGCGAGGCAACCGACACTCCTGGCATCATTCGGATCCCCCTACGTGATCATGCAGTCACCCACGGTGGGCTCGTACCTGGTCGCGTGGTCGTCCAATCCCGAGAGCGAACGCGCGGCTGCCGGCGCGCTCCGCGGCGCTCCCATCTACGGTCACCTCCCGATCACGATCCCCCCGGACCTGCCGATCGGCAGCGGGCTCACACGGAGCGGCCAATGAAGCGCGGGGCCCTGCCGCTGCTCCTGCTCCTGCTCATCACCGCGTGCGCACGCTCGAGCCGGATCGGCAACGTTGCTCCCTCGGCAGATCCCTTGAGCCTGGCGGCTCCCTACCTCGATTCGATGGTCGTGCTGGACAGCGCATCCCCTGGCGCCGTGGTCGGGATCAGTGTGCATGGCCGGCACTATTTCCACGCCGCCGGGCAGCTGGGAGCAAA
>DASSHL010000366.1:0-4785 GCA_035692845.1 Gemmatimonadales bacterium | reverse complement strand
GTCGTCGTTCACGGCCTCGCCCGGCACGAGGATCAGGTCGAGATCATGCCGGCCAGCAATCGCCGCCTGGATGGCGCGGCCCGGCAGCAGCCCGGCGGTGGTGACCGAAGGTCCGAAGAGCGTGTTCTCGACCGCAATGAGATCCAGGCTGGCCCCTGATGCTCCGGCGATGTCGGCCAGCACCTCTGGCAGGAGCGGTGCCATGGCGGTGCCGGTCACGACACCGATGCGGAGCCCCCGCCAGGCCTGGAAGAGCTCCCGATCATCGCGAACGCATCGCTGCAGGAAGCGCACGGCGCCGACGCCGTTTTCCACCTGTTCGAAAGTTCCGTAGGCGCCTTCAGGCGGCAGCTCGAGGCCGGCGCGGTTGTACAGCTCATCTGCACCATAGGCCCAGGTGATGCCGCGCTCGCGTTGCGCACGCGCAGCCCAGCGCTCCACCGCTTCAACCGCAGCGCGGCATTCGTCGCCGGTCGGCTCGCGCACCAGGTGATGCTTGCTGTGCTCCGTCAGTCCGACAGGGACCACCGAGCAGTTGAGCACCGCGTCGCCGAGGCCGTACAGGTCGGTGAGTGTCTGCTCCATCACCTCGCCATCATTTACGCCGGGTGACATGACGATCTGTGTATGGAAGACGATGCCGTGGCTGGCAAATCGCTGCAGCATCGGCACAATGTCCTGCGCCAGCGGATTCCGCAGCACCAGGCGCCGGGTCACCGGGTCGGTGGCGTGCACCGAGACGTACAGCGGTGAGAGGCGGTACTCGATGATCCGCTCGATGTCCCAGTCCTTGAGGTTCGTCATGGTGACGAAGTGGCCGTACCGGAACGAGAGCCGGTAATCGTCATCGCGGATGTAGAGACCTTGCCGGAGGCCCTGGGGTAGTCCGTCCACAAAACAGAAATCGCACCGGTTGGCGCAGCGCCGCACCCGAGGCGGCTCCAGGCTGAGGCCGAACGGCTCGTCGAGGGGGCGCTCGATATCGAAGCGCAGCAACTCCCCGCCGGGCTGCCGCACGTCGAGCTCAAAGGCCTCCTCCGAGGACAGGAACTCCCAGTCCAGAAAATCATGCAGCTCCCGGCCATTGATGGCGAGGAGCTCCGTTCCGGGCAGCAGCCCCAGCTCGGCACCCAACGACTCCGGATGTACTTCGGTGATTCTCACCATATGAGTGCTCGACGGTTCTGACTTCACAAAATACTTTAAGTCGACGATAACTTCAACTCGCGCCACCACTTCGGCTCCCGGGCCGAAGTATGCTCTCAGTCGCGAAAAAAGAGGCCGCTGCCGGCGATGACCGGCAGCGGCCTGCATCAGAGCGGGAGACGGGACTCGAACCCGCGACAGCCAGCTTGGGAAGCTGGAGCTCTACCAACTGAGCTACTCCCGCGACGGGCGGGAAGATGCCGCACCCGCGGCGGCGCTGTCAAGCGCCGGCGGGCCTACAGCCGGTCGGCGGCCTCGAGGAAGCTGCGCAGGTCAGGCTCGCTCACTGCCGGCTCACCCGGCGCGACGTTATCCAGCTTCCCGTCCTGCATCCACTTCTCGAGTTGGCCCACCAGGTCATAGAGGTGGTCGAAGGAGTCGACGACGAACAGCAGCGGCTGGTAGTGGTCGATCTCGAAATACTGGTTGATGACCCACTCCAGCTGCAGCGGGAATCGCTGCACTTCCGGGGCGTCGATGGCATGGGCGATCTCGCCGTACGAGCTCAGCAGCCCGCTGCCGTAGACCTTGAGCGCATTGCCATCGCGCATCAGCCCGAACTCGATCGTGAACCAGAAGAAGCGCGCCATCGCCTTCTGGATGCTCGTGAGCCGCCGGATCCGTTCCCGTTCATCCGGAATGCTGGCCACGATTCCCGCAGCCGTATGGGCACAGTCCCCGAAGCGAACCAGCGTATCGGCAAACGCCGGATCGGTGTGCATCGGCACGTGGCCAGCGATGTCGTGGAAGATGTCCGGTTCGGGCAGGTAGTCGAGCGAGTCCGCGTCGCGAATAGTGATCGTGGTGGGAAACTCGCGGTTTCGCAGGCAGTCGAAAAAGAGGAACGCCGGCACGTAGCCGCTGACCGGCTTGGCCTTGAAGCCAGTGAGCGGGCTGAGAAACCGGTTCACGTCATCGAGGTGGGGCACGCGAGCCGGGTCGAGGCAGAGGTTGTCGATTCCCTGCAGGAAGCGTGGGTTGGCGTACTGCCGCCAGCGGCTTTCCATCCTGGCGAAGAGCCGGCGCCACGCCTCGTGGTTCGCGTCGTTATAGAGTTCGTATGGCTGGTGGATGTACAGCTCACCACTCGCCTGCGCCCGTTCGATGAACGGTGCGCGGGTGGTGGTGAGTCCCTCGGCGGAGGCCTGCGTACCCGTCATGGATGCTCCATGTGACAGTCAACGGTCGACGGTCGACTGTGGGTCGTTGACCGTAGACCGTCGACCGTTGACCCCTACTTCAGCGTGTAGCGCCAGCTCGCAATGCCTGCGCCCTGGGCGGCGGCGCTGACGTCGAACGTTTCGCCCGTCTTGAGCGCGGGCACGGCCACGTCAGTGGTCGCCACCGCCGCACCATCCTTGTTCACGAACTCGATGGTCAGCGTCACCGGATGCGGCGCGATGGCCTTGCCTGCCGAGGTCGTGGCATCGCGTCCCGTGGCAGTCGCCGTGAAGGTGGCGCCGGCGGGTGTCACTGCGAGCACCGGCTGACTGATCGCCACCGGCAAGGCATTGAGCTTCAGCCGCGTGGCTACGGCCTCCTTGCTGCTGTTGGTCAGGTTGTAGCCGAAGCCAAGCATCTGGAGGCCCGCTTCACTGGCGGGATCCATGCCGATGAGTTGCTTGCCCCACCGCACCAGCTCGGGGCCCTTCTTCAGCCGATAATATGAAGCCACCAGCATGTAAATCGCATCGCGATTATACGGCTCGGCGGCAGCCACCTTTTCCGCGGCGGCGGCGGCGACGGCCCAGCGCTCCTCATTAAAGGCCTTGACCGCCGCATTGAACGGGGTTGTGTCCACCACCGCAGCGCGCTGTACGGTTTCACCAGCGGCCTCGAGCTGCTTGGCCACGGCATTCACGCTGTCCTGCTGGCCGGCAGCCTGGTAGGCCGACATCAGCGCCTTCTTGGCGTTGATGTCATCGGGGTGCTTCGCAGTAAACTGCTGGAGAATCGGCACCGCTTCTGCGCCCCGGTTCATTCGGAGCAGCACAACGGCCTTGTTGAACGTGGCCTGGTCCTGGAGCTTCACGTCGTTGGAGTCGGCCGGCACGGCGAGCGACGAATCAAAGTAAACCAGCGCGCGGTCCATGTTGCCGGCGTCAAACGCCATGGTCGCCAGGTAGTAGTAAGCGTGCGGCGACTTGGCGTACAGCCGGTTGGCCAGCTCGAAATACGCGGTCGCGGAATCGGCCTGCTTGGTCTTGAGGAACTCGATTCCCTGGTTGATTACCGGAACCCAGGCCGCGCGCCGGTACCTGGCGACATCCGCGGCGCAGTCGGGCGCGATGGCCACGGCCTTGCCGAACGCACTGTCGGCGGCTGCCACGTTGCCCTTTCGCAGCTCGATTCGGCCAAGGTAATACCAGGCCCCCGCGCTCTTGTCCTGCCCGTTCTCGGTAATGGCCTCACTTGCCACCCGTTCGCCATTGTCAAGCGCGCGGGCCTTGTTTTCATCCACCGGTGTTTCCACCGCAGTCTTCAGGTAAACCTTGGCAGAGCTCACCTTGAAATGCAGGCCTTTGTCTGCCGAACACTGGGCCGGCTCGAATTTCGGGAAAGCAGCGCGCATGGCCCGCGAAATCTTCTGAGCAACCGGCATCGTCTGCGTAGAGTCCTGCGCCACTGCCGCCGCCGGCAGAATTCCGAGCAAGAGAACTACGGCGCCAATCTTCATTGTTACTCCTGGGACGTCGAGGTCGTTGATTCGCGACTGCCAGTCTCGCCGGCACGGCGCGCTCCGTGTTCTTGCAACTCTCTTGCCACCCGTGCAACCGGGCGTCCAGTGCGACGTGCAACTGCTTGTAAATCATCGAGTTCCGGCTTCTCTCTCAAGCCATCTGGAGCCTCGAAAATCTTGATCCGTACCTCGTCACCGTCCTCTGTCCTTCGGGTGACTATTTGACGTTCCAGAGTGGTCCGGTTCGCACGCCAGACGCGAAGCCCGCCGGTCGTGCTATGGCAGAGGAGGGCGTCGGCTACCGCCGCCTGACGCTCGGGCGCGACGAGTGCCTCGACCCGGAAAGATATCCGGCCTTTCTTGCCCATGGTGGCCCAAGCCTGCACGTCCAGGGCACCGGCGGCCACCATCGCCTCGCGCAACGGTTCCAAGTATTCGGGGCTGAGGTCGTCCAGGTCTGTGGCCAGCACCACAATTTCAGCCGCTTCTTCAACGGTGTCCGCCAGCATCAGCCGGACGGCATTGGCGTAACCGGCGGGGTTGCGCTCCCCGGCGCCGAAGGCACTGCGTCGCATCCGCCAGGCTGACGGCGGCGGCCCGCTGCTCAATGTTCTCAGCAATGCGGCGCCGGTCGGCGTCGTGGCCTCGCCCCGTGCCGGACCGTCGCTGCGGATGGCCAGGCCTTGGAGCAGGAGCGCTGTAGCTGGCGTTGGCACTGCCATGACCCCGTGCGCCGCGCGTACCCACCCGTCGCCCAGGGCGACCGGGAAATTGTAGATCTCCACGACACCAAGCTGCTCGAATCCCTCGATGACGCCGACGATATCCACCAGCGCGTCGAGGGCGCCGACTTCATGCAGCGCTACCTGGTCCCAGGCTACGCCATGGACCTGGCCCTC
>DASSHL010000365.1:0-5220 GCA_035692845.1 Gemmatimonadales bacterium | reverse complement strand
CGGTCATAGGGCACGTCGTCTTCCATCCCGATCATCGTGATGCTGCCCTCGTAGCCCTGCGCGCGCAGCTCTTCCGCCGCTGCGTTGCCCGCCGCACCAGCTCCCACGATCACGATTGATTCGGGCGCACCGGCTGGCTCCCTGGGCGGCGCCGGCGCATCCCGCCGGCCGGTGATGCGAATCCGGCGATCGCGCTCCTCCACCTGCCAGCAGCTCACCGGATTGAGCGCGGGCGCGCCGACTGCGCGACCGGTCGCGAGGTCAAAACAGGCATGGTGCCAGGGACAGTGCACCATGCCGTCGCCCAGCAGTCCCTCGGCCAGCGGCCCGCCGTAGTGGGTGCAGGTGGCGCCGATGGCGTAGACCTGTCCACCCTGGCGAGCGATCAGGACCGGCTCACCTTCGGCATGACCCGCGAGCATGGCGCCCTCGGCGAGGTCCGACTCTGCTATGCCGGCGATGAAATCCGGACCAGTCAGTTCTGCCGCATCATTACTCATGACACGCTCCGTCGCAGGGGCGGCTGGTATGGCTCACACGAAAGCACGAAAAAACGAAAGGTACCACGACTTTGCCTGCTGTTGTGCGGCACGCCAGGAATGGGGCCCGTAGTTTCGTGCTTTCGCGTTTTCGTGTGAGATCATGGGTCTCAGTCTCCCATCCTGGCGCGCAGGGCCTTGGCACCAGCGAGGTGCCCCTGGAACGCTGGTGCGACGGACTTGACGAAGGCCTTGAGCTCCTCGTTCTGGATGGCGGGAAGCAGGGTGCTGCTGACCGCATCGAGCACGGCCTGGTGGAAGGCGATTTCATGATCGAGGAAGGCCTTGTCGAATGCCTTGCCCTTGAGGTGTTCAAGCTTGCTCATGGTGAGGGCGTGGTCGGCCTTGCTCTGGTCGTTCGCGGGCGGTGTGGGCGTGACGTGCAGCTTGGCCGCGAGGTCGCGGGCCATCTGGCGGACCTGGGTGTGGTCGTGCACGAAGTTCTTGGCGATCTGGCGGATTTCGGGATCGGAGGCCTTCTGGGCGCCGAGACCTGCGGTCTCTATGTCGGCGCTGTTGGCAGCGTCGAAGATGGCGACGATCGTGGGGTCATCGAGCTTGGGTGCGGCACTGGTGGCGGACTGGGCCGCGAGGGTGAGAGGAAGGGCGAGCATCAGGGAGGCGAACGCGACAATCGGGCGACGCATGGAGCACCTCGGCACAGGTTGGAAAGAGGACGGGACCAGCCCGTCAGGACCCGCCCAACATGGCGCCGTAACTCTAAAAAGTCAAGTATTTATTTGACATATTGTGCTGACGCTGCCTTCTTTCCATATTATGAGCTCAGCGAAAGGGACTAACTCCATGTGGAGCAAGCGCGTCTGGGAGAGTACCCGGGGCCGGATCGTGACCCTCCTGCGCCGGCGCCAGCATACCGTCGAGGAGCTGGCAGCCGAGCTGGGCGTGACCGACAACGCGGTTCGGGCCCAGCTGGGTGCCCTGGAGCGGGACGGGCTGGTGCGGGCCGCGGGCTCCCGGAAGCCGCCTGCGGCCGGCAAGCCCGCCGTGCTTTATGACGTCCCGCTCGAGGCTGACGCCCTCTTTTCCCGGGCCTATGCCCCGATGTTCACCTCGCTGGTGAGCACCCTCGCCGAGCAGATGGATGGGCCGGAGCTCACGAACGTACTGGTCGAGGCCGGCAAGCACCTCGCCGCCGCCTACCCCGTGGTTGCTGCCGATCGTGAACGCCGCCTCGCTGCTGCCGCGGAGGTGATGCAGCAGCTCGGCGCCCAGGTCGAAGTGATCGAGGGACCCGACGGTATTACCCTTCGAGGGTCGTCCTGCCCGCTGGCCGTGGCAGTGGAGAAACGCCACGAAGTCTGCGTGGCCATGCAGGCCTTTCTCGAGGCGATGCTGGACCAGCCGCTGACGCAGTGCTGTGAGTATGAGGAGAGACCGAGATGTTGTTTCAAGACGGGATGACGGGAAGGCGGGACGACGGGCAGTTCTCCTTCCTTCAGCTCCTCGCGCCCTCCCGACTCACGTCCCGTCTTCCCGTCTTCCCGTCATCCCGCCTCCCATGTCCCGCGCTTTCGTAAACGACGATGCCGCCGGCGAAGCCCAGCCGGAGCATCGTTATCCCCTGCCCCCTCGTGACGATCCGTCGTTCCCGCTCGCGGCGGCGCGGGCGCTGCTCGATGGCGCCAACGTGGGCGACTCGATCGGTGCCGAAGCGGCGACCGGTTACATCTTTGGCACGCCGGAACTGGTGCCGCAGGTGGAGATCATTCTCGCCGACGCGCGGGAGCGTGGCGATGAGCGGCTGGAGGTGCTGGCGGAGAGGTTTCTGAGGAGGGCGGGTTGGCAGGGCGAGTGAGTCGTCGGCCATCGGCCTTCAATCGTCGGCGTTGTCGCCCTGAGCGAGGCGAAGGGGCCGGAACCAGGTAATGAGTTTCGGCCCCTTCGGTCGCTACGCTCCCTCAGGGTGACACGAAGACAGAAGACCGAAGACCGACGACCACTGTCTAACGGTCCATCTGTCCATCTGTCCGCCTCCTCACTCTCCTGCCAGCTTCGCCATCGTCTCCTTCACCTGCTTCACCTGCGGCTGGAGGTCGGCGTCGGCGTTCTTCCAGAGCGCCACGAACTGGCCGTAATAGTTGAGCGCCTTGGTCTTGTCGCCCCGTGATTCATACAGTTCGCCCAGGCGGCGCAGGGTGGAGGGCTGCCAGATGGCGTCCTCGACGCCAGTGTCGTCCGTGTTGGGCAGCGTGGCCGCCTGCTCGTAGTACTTGAGCGCTGAATCGGGAACGCCGGCGCGGTCCCAGGCCTGCGCCAGGAAGTGCCGCCCGCAGGGTGAGCAATGCGACTCACTCACGGCGCGTGTCCCTGCCAGCGCCGCGTCCTTCCAGCGTCCTTCTGCACCGGCAACCAGGGCGTCCCAGCGTGGCTCCTGCCACGGCTTCCGCTCCGCCTCGGGAACCGCTCGTTCCCACTCGGCGCGCAGGCGCCTGACTTCCTGCGCCCGTCCAACGGTCACTTGCACTTCCGCCAGTCCCATCAGGGGGCGATCCTGGCCGCGCAACGACGTAAAGAGCGGCGTCCCCTGCAGCGAATCGAGCCGAGCGAGCCCGCGCGCGACGTTTCCGCGCTGCACCAGATCGTGACCGGGCCGCGCCAGGAGCAGGCCCGCCGCGAGCGAGGAGTCCCCTTCCGCGAGCAGGCGCCTTGACATCTCGTCAAACAGCGAATCCTCGGCACGCAGCTGGCCATGGACCTCGAGCACGTTGGAGAGGTACAGCTGTGCAATACGATTCGGCTGTGCCCGCGTCGCGGCTGAGCGCACAACGGTATCGATCTTGTCGTAGTCGCGCCGAACCGATGCCGCGTACGCGCGGCTGCTAAGGGCAATCGTCGCACCGGGTGCCCTGGCCTCCAGCGCCGCCATGACCGAATCAGAGGCCGCATACTTGCCCTGCGACACCAGGGCCTGAACCAGGTTGTCATACATGGTGAGCGACGGATCGTGCCGCATGCCGCGCCGCAGGATGGACTCGGCGCTGGCAAACTCACCTATGGTGTTGTAGATCAGCCCCAGGTTGTTGATCGCCACCGGGTTGAGCGAATCGATGTCGAGCGCGCGCTGGTAGGACCGGATCACCTCGTCCGGTTTGTACTGGACGTTGGAGTAGTAGTACGCCTCGGTCAGCGCTCGCTCCATCGGCGGGAGGCGGTCACGGTGCCGATAGGCAGCCATGGCCGCGTCCCGCTGTTGCGAGGCGCTTCCCGCCATGTTGTTGATTACCACCGCCAGCTTCCGCCACGCCATCGCGAAACTGGTATCGGTCTGCACCGCACGCACCAGCAGGTCGCGCGCGGTAGGATAATCATTGACGTCGAACGCGCGCTGCGCCCGGGAGTAGAGCTCCAGCGCCGGCAGCGACGCCGTGGTCACCTGCTCGAGTGGATCGCTCCCTCGGATGGTCCGGAGTGATTCACCAATCTTCTCGCGCAGCGACTTCGACAGCCGGTTGAGCGCCGGAATCAGGTCGGCATTCCCTTCGGCGGTCTCGCGCACCGGCGCCAGGATGGTGCCGTCCACCGATGTGAGCCGCGCGGTGAGCACATAGCCGGAACCCAGCGCCGAGATGTCGCCCGACACGACCGCCTTGGCGTTGGCGCGGCGAGCCACGTCGCGCGCCAGCGCCTCCGTCAGCACCACGCCGGGCTGCTGCCCCATCCGCTGGAGTGCCTGCCCGACCTCCTGCTGGTTGACCAGGCGCACGGCGCTCGACTGGCCGAGGTCGACGCGCAGTGCCTCGGACAGGGAGGTCGAGAGCGTCGAGTCGGCGGTGTGATTCTCGAAATCCGCGAGCACCAGCCGGTCTTCATTGGCCAGCGTGCCCGTGCTCAGCAGCGTGGCGCCGGGCCCGATGCCGAAGTGGCGCGAGATGCCGTACCCCACGGTGGCCAGAAGCAGCGCGCCGAGCGCGAGCCCGCCGCCCCAGAGCGCCCGGCGCCAGGTGAACCACTGCTGGTGCGCCGGCTCCGGCTCATAGCGGAAGGCTCCCGTCGCCTTGAGGATGGCGCGCTTCCGCTCCAGCCGCCCGGTGTAGAGCATGATCGGGAAGCCCGCCAGCATGCAGGCGAGCGCCCCGATCCAGACCCAGTCGGCGAGGTCGAGGACGCGCGTAAGCAGGAACGCGATACCAGTGACGGCGACAGTAGCGAGCGCGAAGAGCAGCGCCACCCTCACCGGATGGGCGCGCCGCGCCGAGCGCTCGGCCGCAACCCGCACCGCCGGTACCGGCGCGGTCGGCACCGAGGGGGTGCCGCCCGACGGCGTTGTTGCGATCTCGAGTTGCTCGCCCAGTTCCGCGGCACTCTGCCAGCGGTCGGCCGGATGCTTGGCGAGGCAGCGCATCACGATCTGCGAGATGTCGGCTGGAATGGTCTGACGGTAGGCGTTGACCGGCTCGGGCGTCTGGGTCACGTGCGCGGCCAGCATGCCCTGCGGCGTCGGCGCCATGAAGGGCGGGCGTCCGCAGAGCATTTCGTAGGCGACGACGCCCAGCGCATAAAGGTCCGCGCGATGATCGAGGTTGGGGTCGGCCGCCGCCTGCTCCGGCGCCATGTAGGTCGGCGTCCCGATGGTGACGCCGCCGGTGGTGAGCCCCATGGTGCGGTTGGCCGAGGCGCTCACCGCCTTGGCGACGCCGAAGTCGGTGACCAGCGCGTGCCG
>DASSHL010000364.1:0-3967 GCA_035692845.1 Gemmatimonadales bacterium | reverse complement strand
GCCGCGCCGGAGGCGATGGACGCCGAAGACCTGCTGTTCATCCTCTACACCTCCGGCACCACCGGCAAACCGAAGGGCATCGTCCACACCACGGGCGGCTATCTGACCCAGGCCGCGACAACCACGAAGTACGTCTTTGACCTGAAGGACGACGACGTCTTCTGGTGCACCGCGGATATCGGCTGGGTGACGGGCCACTCCTACGTGGTCTATGGCCCGCTTGCCAATGGCGCCACCGTCCTGCTCTACGAAGGCGCACCTGACTGGCCCGGCCGTGACCGCTTCTGGCGGCTGGTGGAGCGCTACGGCGTGACGGTCTTCTATACCGCGCCCACCGCCATCCGGGCATTCATGAAATGGGGCACGGAACACCCGGCCGGGCGCGATCTCTCGACACTGCGGCTGCTCGGATCGGTGGGCGAGCCCATCAATCCCGAAGCGTGGATATGGTATCACGCCAACATCGGCGGTGGCCGGTGCCCAATCGTGGATACCTGGTGGCAGACGGAGACGGGGGGAATAATGATCACTCCGCTGCCCGGTGTCACTACCACCAAGCCGGGATCAGCAACCATTCCCTTCCCGGGCATTCAGGCCGAACTGGTGGACGCCGAAGGCACGGTGCTCGAAAAGGGCGGCGGCTTCCTGACCCTGGCCCAGCCGTGGCCCGGGATGCTGCGCACCATTTACGGTGATGACGCTCGCTACGTCGAGACCTACTGGAGCCGCTTTCCCGGGCGTTACTTTGCCGGCGACGGCGCCAAGCTGGATGAGGACGGCTACTGGTGGGTGCTGGGACGGGTGGACGACGTGCTGAATGTGGCGGGACACCGGATAGGCACCATGGAAGTCGAGAGCGCGCTGGTGGACCACCCGTCGGTGGCTGAGGCCGCCGTGGTGGGCCGCGCGCACGATCTCAAGGGTCAGGCACTCTGCGCGTTTGTGACGCTGAAGGAAGGTGGGACTGCCGCCCCCTCGCTCAAGGAAGACCTGCGTGAGCATGTGGCGACCAAGATCGGCGCCATCGCCAAGCCCGATGACGTGATCTTCACCGCTGACCTTCCCAAGACCCGGAGCGGCAAGATCATGCGCCGGCTGCTCAAGGACATCGCCGAGGGCCGGGCCCTGGGCGACACGACGACGCTGGCCGATCCGGCGGTGGTGGCACGGCTGAAGGAGCAGTACGAGGAGTAAGGCGGGAAGGCGGGAAGGCGGGAAGACGGGAAGACGGGAAGATCTGGAGGAAACATTTCTTCCCGTCCTCCCGCCCTCCCGTCTTCCCATCTATATCTGTATCTGCGCCCCCAGCTCCACCACCCGGTTGGGCGGCAGGCCGAAGAAGGCAGTCGCGGAGCGAGCATTGCGGGTCATCACCACGAAGAGCTTCTTCCGCCAGTAGATCATCCAGTGCTCGCCGGCGGGACCGCTGGCGCCCCGTTTGTAGTGGGTCGCAATCAGCGTCTCCCGGCCCAGGAAGAACGACGTCTGCATGATGCTGACCAGCCCGGGTGATCCCTTGATATCGCCGTCGTCGAGACGCCGCAGGACCGCGGGCACGTTGGGAGTTTCCATGAATCCGGTGCGGACGATCACCTGATAGAAGCCGGCACCAAGATCCCGGCTTTCGATCCGCTCCTTGTCCCAGACCACCGGCACTTCCTCCGTGACCACCGACATCAGGATCACCCGCTCGTGCAGCACCTTGTTGTGCTTGAGGTGGTGCAGCAGCACCGGCGGCGCCACGCCGGTGGCGCTGGTCATGAAGACCGCGATGCCCGGCACCCGCACCGGCTTCCGCCGCTCGATGTCCTGCAGGAAGAGCGAGAGCGGCAGGCTGTTCTGCTGCACGATATCCGCCAGCTTGTCGCGCCCCCGCTTCCAGGTGGTCATCAGGATGTACGCGATCCCCGCGACCATGAGCGGGAACCAGCCGCCGTCTGGAATCTTGACCAGGTTGGCCGCGAAGAATGCGAGGTCCACCGCGAGGAAGAGACCCGTGAGCAAACCGGCCTGCCAGAAGCTCCAGTGCCAGCGGTCCCGCGCCACGCGGTGGAACAGGAGGCTGGTAATGATCATCGTCCCGTTCACCGCCACACCATAGGCTGCAGCCAGGTTAGTCGAGTTCTGGAAGCCAAGGACCAGCAGGATGCACGCGACGCCGAGGGCGTGATTGATCTCGGGAATGTAGATCTGGCCCATCTCGCTGCTGGACGTGTGCACGATGGTGACGCGTGGGCTGTAGCCCAGTTGTACCGCCTGCCGCGTCAGCGAGAAGGCGCCGGAGATGAGCGCCTGTGAGGCCACGATGGCGGCCAGCGTGGCGATGGCCACCATCGGATAGTGAAACCAGTCGGGTACCAGCTCGTAGAACGGGTTCACGGCAGCGGCTGGCTGCTCCAGCAGCAGCGCTGCCTGGCCGAAGTAGTTGAGCAGTAGCGCTGGCAGGCACACCGCAAACCATGCCACCCTTATGGGCCGCTTGCCGAAGTGCCCCATGTCAGCGTAGAGCGCCTCGCCGCCCGTCACCACGAGTACCACGGCACTCAGCACCAGGAAGCCAGCCACCTTGTCACGGATGAAAAGGTCGATCGCGTGCCACGGATTGAGCGCGGCGAGCACCGAAGGATGCATCATGATGCCGTGCACGCCCAACACAGCAATACAGACAAACCAGGTGACCATGATCGGGCCGAACACCCTGCCGATCAGCGCCGTCCCATGTTTCTGCATCCAGAAGAGGCCGGTCAGGATGATGATGGCAATGGGGATGACCAGGTGCTCCAGCGCCGGCGACTCGCTCAGCCCCTCGACCGCGCTCAGCACCGTGATGGCCGGCGTGATGATGCCGTCACCGTACAGCAGAGCCGCGCCGAAGAGGCCCACGCCAACGAGGAGCCAGTGGCCGGTGGCCCGACCGCCCCGCGGCCGTACCAGTGCCAGCAGCGCGAGCACGCCGCCCTCGCCCCGGTTGTCGGCTCGCATGACGAACCCGATGTACTTGAACGAGATGACGAAGGTGAGCGCCCAGAAGACCAGCGACAGCACGCCCAGGATGTTGGCGGGCGTCGGCGCTACGCTATGGTGTCCGGTGAAGGCCTGCTGAATGGCATACAGCGGACTGGTGCCGATGTCGCCATACACCACTCCTATCGCACCTAGGGAAAGGCCGGCGAGCACCTTCCCGGTAGGATGTTCCTTCTCGTGGCTCCCCGAACCGCTCACCCGCGGGCGCCTCGCAGCCGCCGAAGGTCCAGCAGGGAGAGGATGAAGATGAGCGTAATAATGGCGGCGGAGCCCACGCACCAGCGGCAGATGGCGTGGATAACGAAGAGCTCGAGCGCGGTAAGATAGAGAGCGAACAGCGTCCCGACGCCGGACAGCAGCGCCAGCCAGCGGCTGGGCCAGCGCGCCAGCGCCAGCGCCGGCTTTGTCGCCATCAGCGCGACGACCAGCAGGGCCACATACCCCAGCAGCCCGATCAGCGACACCTCGACACCGAGAAACCTGCTCCAGCGCGAGAGCTGCACCGTTTCACAGCTGCCAGTGCCGCAGGCCAGCGTACCGATCAGGCCCAGCTTGAAGAGGTAGAGATAGGCAGCCAGGAGCACCCCGGCCAGCGCCAGCACGGCCGCAGCCATGCGGTATTTCATTGTGCCTGTTTGACTGCGATCAATGAATCGACGAGTCGCTTGAACTGGTCATAGCTCAAGGGCTCATAGAGCCGGCCGGCAATGAGGAACGTGGGCGTGGAGTTCACCCCCACGGCGACCGCCTCCTGGTAGCTGGCCTCGATCCGTCCTGCGTAGCGGGCCGATGACATGCAGGCTTCGTACTTGTCCACGTCGAGCCCCGCCAGCTCCGCGTACTTCTTGAAGTGACCAGCGGCTCCCCCACGCGCCCAGTCGGTCTGGCCCTGGTAGAGCAGCGTGTGCATGGGCCAGAATTTGCCCTGCTCGTCCGCGCAGGC
>DASSHL010000363.1:0-2557 GCA_035692845.1 Gemmatimonadales bacterium | reverse complement strand
CGTGCCGATCTTCCCCACTACCGCCTCACGACCAGCTTGCGCGGACTCCACCGCGCATATATCTTAGCGCTAAGATAAATCAACATTGAAGGCACCCATGACACTGGAACTCCGCGGCCTGCACCATGTGACCGCCATCTCGGCGCAGATCCGCAACAACCACCACTTCTACACCCGGACGCTTGGCATGCGCCTGGTCAAGCGCAGCGTGAACCAGGACGATGTTGGCGCCTGGCACCTCTTCTACGCGGACGCCAGGGGGACACCCGGCACCGACCTCACATTCTTCGATTGGGCCATGGCACCGGAGCAACGGGGGACGCGGGCCATCAGCCGGACCGGGCTGCGAGTCGCGGGTCAGGAGTCGCTGGAGTGGTGGGCCGAGCACCTGAAAGAACAGGGACGTGCGCCAGGGCCGGTGGTGGAGCGCGATGGACGCCTGGTGCTCGACTTCGATGATCCCGAGGGCCAGCGCCTGACGTTGATGGACGACGCCGGTCAAGGCAGCGCCTTCCCGTGGGACAGGAGCCCCGTCCCCACCGAGCACCAGATCCGCGGGCTCGGCCCGATCCAGCTGAGCGTTCCCACGCTCGCACCCACCGATGCGCTGCTGCAGCGCGTGATCGGCATGCGCGCGGTGCGGGAGTATCCGCATCCCGAGCATCGGGCGCACACGGTCCACGTCTACGAGATGGGCCCCGGCGGCGCCGGCGCCGAGGTGCATGTCGCTGAACAGCCGGACCTGCCGGTCACGCGCCAGGGTGCCGGTGGTGTACACCATGTGGCGTTCCGCTCCCGCGACGAGGACTATGATGCCTGGGCGGAGCGGCTCAACACGCTTGGCGTTCCGAACAGCGGCAAGGTGGACCGCTACTGGTTCCGAAGCCTCTACTTTCGTGAACCCAACGGGATCCTGTTTGAGATAGCCACCGAGGGCCCCGGCTTCGGCGTGGATGAAGAGATGGAAACGCTGGGCGAAAAGATTGTGCTGGCGCCGTTCCTCGAGTCCCGACGGGAGCAGATCATCGGGAACCTGAAGGCGATTGATTGAGGACGGCTCGGCGGCTCGGCGGCTCGGCGGCTCGGCATCGAAACGTTCCTACGCCTGCTTTTGTGGTACGGCTTCGACTCGGCAAGCTGGGCAGATTGTCCCATGGCTTATTACCGGAGACTTCTCGCTTGGCAGGCCGCCGATGAGATGGCAACGACCGCCTATCGTGTCACCGCCTCGTGGCCGTCGCAAGAGCGGTTCGGCATCATCTCCCAGCTTCGACGGGCCGCAGTGTCAGCTCCGACGAACATCGTGGAAGGATCTACCCGCCGAGGCCGGCGCGAATTCAGGCTCTTCCTCGGATACGCATTGGCGTCCCTTGCCGAGGTTGAATACCTGCTCCAGCTCGCGCTCCAGGTTGGAGTCGCTACGGATGACGACGAAGCGACGCTCGCGCCACTCATCAAACGTGCCGGCCAACTCACATATCGTCTCCTATGCAGTATGTGACGGCCGAGCTGCCGAGCCGCCGAGCCGCCGAGCCCTACCTTGCGCCCCGTGCACTACCCGATAACAATCCGATACCCGGCACGCGCGGGATACCGCGTCTCGCGCACCGACATCAACCTTGACCAGGACGAACGGCCGCAGTTCCACGCGCGATCCGTTCCGGAGGTTATATGCCCGATTCCGCTGCACCTGAATCCACCAAAGTTCTGCAGCCTGGCACCAAGGCGCCCGGCTTCACCCTGCACTGCACGCCTGACCAGGCGATGTCGCTCGACGAGTGCAGGGGCAAGACCGTCATCCTCGCCTTTTACCCGGCCGACTTCAGCCCGGTCTGTGGCGATCAGATGTCGCTCTACAACGAACTGCTCTCGGAATTCAAGGATCGCGACGCCCGCATTCTTGGCATCTCGGTGGATGGCGTCTGGTGCCACGCCGCCTTCGCCAGGGAACGCAACATTCATTTCCCCCTGCTCAGTGACTTCGAGCCGAAGGGCGACGTGGCCCGTCGCTACGGCGCCTACCGCGACGAGGAAGGGGTGTGCGAGCGGGCGCTCTTCGTGATTGACAGCGATGGTGTCATTCGCTGGAGCTACCTGTCGCCCATCGGCGAGAATCCGGGTGCTGATGGCATTCTGGAGGCGCTGGATTCGCTCGCAGCGAAGCAGGCATGAGCCCGCGGCTCGTGACGCCGGTGAATGACGCTGATCATGTCGCTGGAAGCGCGGATGCAGCGATCACGCTGGTCGAATACGGCGACTTCGAGTGCTCCCATTGCGGCCGGGCCCATCCCGTCCTGCAGCGCCTGCAGCAGCAGATGAGGGAGGACCTGCGGCTCGTCTTCCGGCATTTTCCGCTGCGCGAGTCACATTCGCATGCGGAGCACGCCGCAGAATCCGCGGAGTCCGCCAGCGAGCAGGGTGAGTTCTGGGCCATGCACGACCAGCTTTTCGAGCATCAGGATGCGCTCGAGGACGAGGACCTGATAGGCTACGCGGCGGCCATCGGCCTGGATCCGGATGCCGTGGCGGAAGACCTGGGTGCTGGGACTTTTCAGTC
>DASSHL010000362.1:0-3362 GCA_035692845.1 Gemmatimonadales bacterium | reverse complement strand
TGGAGGACAGAGCGCCACCGCCCTGCTCGACGAATCGCTGGAGTTTGCGTCTGCGTTGCTCGCAGCACACCGCACCGAGGACGTGCTGCAGCGTATCTGCCGCCGAGTGGCCGACGCACTTGAGCTCGATCGATGTGCCTTTGTGCTCACCTCGGGCGACAATGGCCGGGGCCGGGTCATCGCCGATGAAAGCCACGCCGGCGTGCTGGACCTGGACCTCGACCTTGCGCGCTATCCTGAAATCGAGGAGGCCCGGCGGACGGGCGAGCCGGTCGTCATCCGCGATACGGGCACCGATCCGCGCTTCGCGTCGGTGCGGCATCACTGGCAGCTCGCCCCACCCGCGACAGTGCCGCAGTCGCTCATCACGGTTCCAGTCAAGCTCGATGGCGACGTGGCCGGCGTCTTCCTGCTTCGGCCCCGTTCCGCACGACTCACCAATGGCAGCAGCGGACTGGACTTCGTTGCCCAGCTGCACCAGGCGGGTGCCGCCGTGCTGCTGACCGCACGGCATCGCGCCGACTCCGGCCCCGAGGCGCTCGGGATCGCGGACGAGCTCGAGACGCGGATGCGCCAGGAGGTCGAGCGGGCGCGCCGCTACGCGCTCGGCTTCAGTCTCGTGCTGCTGGAAATGGACGACGTGGTGCCGTCCGGGAGCACGGATGCGGCTGATCCGGGTGAGCGCATCCGCCGGCACGTCGCCGAGTTGCTTCGCGACACCTTCCGCGCGCCCGATGTGGTGACCCGCTTCGGTGAGAGCGGCTTTGCGCTGCTGCTTCCGGAGACCGGTGCGTCGCAGGCGCTGGGCGCGGTGCGCCGGCTGCGGGTGCGCCTCGCCGACGAGCCGGTGGACGACATCATCCCTTCCATCACCGCCGGCATCGCCGGCTTCCCGCATCCGTCCGCCAATGACGCGGGCGACATCCTGGCCTTGGCCAGCGCCGCGCTGATGCGGGCGCGGGCGCAGGCCGGGGAACGAATCGGGGTGGCGGAGATCGGGGTGACGTAGGGGCGGCCCGCGGGCCGCCCCTGCATGCGCCCCGAATTCGTTATCGTCGCCGCAACCAATCCAGCGGATCCAGCGCCATCTGGTTTTCGCCCCGGATCTCGAAGTGGAGATGCGGCCCGTAATCCGAGTTCTCCCCGCCCACGGCACCGAGAATCTGGCCCTTCTTCACGTCATCGCCCGCCTTCACTGCCGCGCCCTGCAAGTGCGAATAGATCGAGTAGTACCCGTTGCCGTGCTCCAGGATCACTGTCAGCCCGTAGGTTCCCATCGTCTCCACCAGCCGGACCCGTCCCGCTTCCACGGCGTGCACCGCCGTACCGGGCGTGGCCGCGATGCCGATGCCGTTCCAGCGAATGACGCCGCCCTGCGGCAAGGTGTCGCGCCCGAACTGGTAGACGATGCGGCCTTCCACCGGCCAGTCCAGGCGGCCGAGGCTGGCGGTGGTGAGCGCACCGGGAATCGGGGCGGCCCGGGTTCCGGATGCGCGGCTCCGCGCTGCCTCATCGCGTGCCGCCTTCTCCAGAGCGGCGAGCACGCTGTTGAGCCGGCTCGCATCCCGTTCGAGCTGGACCAGCCGCGCGGCGTTGGCACGGGCTGAACGCTGCAGGGTGCCCAGTCGCTTTTCGCGGGCGTCGGCGAGCCGGCTGTACTGGTTCAGCTCCTGCTCCCGCTCGACCCGGGTGGCGTCCAGCTGGTCCTTCACGGACACAATTTCGCCGCGCTGCCTGGCGACCCGGTCACGCAAGCGCTCCACATCCGACACGAGCGCGCGATCCTGTTCACTGGTGAGATAGAGGTACTTGTATCGGCGGAGCAGGTCGCCAAACGATTCGGCGGTGAGCAGCACCTGCCAGGTATGGAGCGAGCCGCGCTTGTAGATGTCCATCAGCCGGCGCTCAAGCACCGCCTTCCGCTCGGCGAGGTTGTCCTGCGCCAGCACCAGCTCGGCGGATGCCTGGTCCAGCTGGGAGGTGAGGCCGCCAATCTGTCGCTCGATTTCCAGGACGATGCGGCTGGTGGACTGCTTCTGCCGCTCGATGTTGTCGAGCTCATCCTCGACATCGTGCACCTGCCCCTGGAGGCGCGCCTGCGCCTGCTGCAGTCGCTCCCGCTCGGCCTTGATCTCGGCCAGGCGCTGACGGCTTTCCTGCAGTTCCTTGGCCGACTGCGCGTGCGTGGCTGGCGCGGCAGCGACCGTGAGGAGCAGGAGCACCGCGAGCCCCGCAAGCCGCCTCACGCGCCGCGACGCTCCGTGCGGCCATCCACCAGCCTGAGGTGACGGCCCACGCTCACGAGACTTGCCAGCAATCCCATCAGCACGCCAAACACCAGGATCAGCAGCATGTGAACGGGTGAAAAGAAGATCAGCCCGGAGAGGGCGGGGGCGCTGCGCGCGAAGACCGCGAAGCCGGCGTAGCAGAGGATGATGGCGAGCGCGCCGCCCAGCAGTCCCTTGAGCGCGCCCTCGAGAATGAACGGCCCGCGGATGAACCAGTTGGTGGCGCCAACGAGGCGCATGATGCGGATCTCGCGGGCCCGCTGCAGCATGGTCATGCGCGTCGTCACCCCGATGATGACCATGGCGACCACGGCGAAGACGCTGCCGATGATCAGGCCCAGCAACCCCGCGAGGTTCCGGATGTGATCCAGGCGCTGGACCCAGTCGCGCCCGAAGCGGACATCCTCCACGAAGGGAAAGCTGCGGAGCCGCTCGGCCACGAGCTCGGCGTGGTTCGCGTCGCGAAAGCCTTCCTTGAGCCGGATCTCGAGCGAGGCGGGCAGGGGATTGGTCTGCAGGTCGCGATAGGCGTCCTGGAACTCCACCAGCTCGCGCCGGGCGCGCGCCAGTGCCTGGTCCTCGCTCACGTAATCCACTGTCTGCACTTCGGGAAAGGTCGCCACGTCCTGCGCCGCGACCGTGATGGTCTCGGGCGGCGTGCCGCGCAGCACGAATGCCACCACCTCCACGCGCGCCTCGAGCCCACGCAACGCCTGGCGGAGGTTGAGGGCAATGAGGCCGAAGAGCCCGACGGTGAAGAGCGAGAAGGCGATGGTGGTAACCGACAGCGCCGAGAGCAGCGGCAGCCGCCGGAACGGGAGCAGGGTCTCGCGGGCAAGCAGCCTCACGCGCCGCCCTCCCCGCCATCGACGGCCGAATCGTGGATGACGGCGCCATCGCGCATTTCAATCATGCGGTACGAGGCGCGCCGCACCAGCGACATATCGTGCGTGGCCATCATCACCACAGTGCCGCCGGCGTTGAGGTCCCGGAGCAGCTGGAAGACGCCCAACGTGGCGCGGTCGTCGAGGTTGCCCGTGGGTTCATCCGCCAGGATGATGGCCGGGTCGTTCA
>DASSHL010000361.1:0-5733 GCA_035692845.1 Gemmatimonadales bacterium | reverse complement strand
CTGGCAGGAGCCCGGGCATGACGACGAGAAGAATCAACTGGGCAGGCAGGAGTCGGTTAGCTGCCATGGGTGCCCTCCTGCAGAAGGATTGCCTTCCCACGGTGAAGAGGGCCTGAAGACGGGCGCACGATACCTTCAAGTTGCCGATTGGCGCGTCCAGGATCCCGATTGGTGCACGGACGCTTGAGGGGATAAGTTGGAGCTTCCTCCTGTGCTCACCCCGCTCCAGCGAGTTGCCATGCGAGCTGCACCGATCAGCCGCCGGGATTTTGTCGTGACGACAGGTGCCGCCGTAGCGATCGCGGCCTCTCCCCCGCTTATCCGGCCGGCCAGGTCCGACTTTGACCTCCTGATCCGGGGCGGTACCGTATTCGACGGACTCGGCGCCGGCGGAATGGAGCACGACATCGCCATCAGCGCGGGCCGCATTTCCGCCATCGGGCGCGGGCTCCGCGGCCGAGCGGCCCATGAGATCGACGCGCGTGGACTGGCCGTGTCACCTGGCTTCATCGACATGCACTCGCATGTGGATGGCTCGCTTCGGGCCGACTGGCGAGCTGAGTCGGCCATCCGGCAGGGTATCACGACGGTCATCGTCGGCCAGGACGGAAGTTCACGGGCCACCGGAGCGGCCGACGACAGCTTTCACGACATGTTCGCGGCACTCGAGGCGCTGCACCCCGCCGTGAACGTCGCCTCGATGGTGGGGCTCGGCTCCATCCGCGGCAAGGTGATTGGCGATGACGATCGTCCCGCCACCGGGGCGGAAATCGCAACCATGACCGCGATGGTCGTTAGTGCCTTGAACGAAGGCGCCTGCGGTGCATCGTCCGGACTCGAATACACGCCCGGCGGCTTCGCCTCGCGCGAGGAACTCATTGCGCTCTGCCGGCCGCTGGCGTCGCGCAAGCTGCCCTATGCCACGCACATGCGAAACGAGGATGACCATGTGCTGGAAGCCATCGACGAAGCCATCGCAGTGGCCGAGGGCGCCAGTTGCCCGCTGGAGATTTCCCACCTCAAGACCCAGGGCCAGGCCAACTGGCACAAGCTGGACGACGCCTTCGCGCGCATCGCCACTGCCAACAAGCGCGGCATGGATGTCGCCTTTGACCGCTATCCCTACCTCGCCTACTCCACCGGTCTCACCAACCTCTTCCCGATCTGGAGCCGGGACGGCGGCACCGACGCCTTCCTGGGCCGGCTCGATGATCCCGCGACGGCGGCGAAGATCAAGGAGGCGACGCTTGCCAAGGTGGCGGGGCTGGGCGGGTGGGATCACGTCGAGGTCACCTCGGTCCGGAACGACGCCGATCGTGCCGCTGAGGGCAAGCGGCTTGGTAGCTACGCGCAGTCGATCGGGGCGGATCCATATGACACCGCCGTGGCGCTGCTCAGGCGGAGTAATGGAGGGGTCGGAATGGTCGGGTTCGCCATGAGCGAGGAAAACCTCGAGCGGATCCTCGCTCATCCCCTCGCCACCGTCTGCACCGACGGCAGCGGCTTTGCCATCGATGGACCGACCCGGCGCGGCAGTCCGCACCCGCGCGGTATCGGGACGTGCCCGCGGGTGCTGGGCTACTACGTGCGCGAACGCAAGGCGCTCACGCTGCCGGATGCCATCGCCAAGATGTCCTCGCACGTGGCCCGGCGGCTCCATCTCAAGGATCGCGGTCGGCTGGCCAGGGGACTCGCCGCCGACATCGTGGTCTTCGATCCGGGCACGGTGGCTGACGTCGCCACTTACGAGAATCCATTTCAGTATCCGGTCGGCGTCGAGGCGGTGGTGGTCAACGGCGCCGTGGCGCTGGAGGGCGGGGAGCGGGCTGGGGAAGGGCGGGGGAGGATGTTGAAGGCTGGAAGCTGAAAGCGGAAGGCTGCCTTCCGCCTTGCTCAGCCTTCTGCTTTCAACCCCAATCGTATACAATATCCAGTCCAACCAAGGAGCCGAGCATGGATCGCCGAGGGTTCACCGGAATGGCCGCGGGCATCGTCGGAGCGCTGGCAATCACACCGGGCGCTCAAGCCGTCACCCCGGTGAAGACCGGGGTGAGCCGCCGAGCAGGCGAGCCACCCTGCGAGGAGCTCCCGGCGCCTATCGCCGCCCTCAAGCCGATGATCGACGGCATCCAGCCCATCACGGACGATGAGCGGCACCAGCGCATCGCCCGGGCGCAGGAGCTGATGAACCAGCAGGGGATCGGCGGCATCATCATCGAGCCCGGCTCCTCGCTCTACTACTACACCGGCATGCGCTGGGGACTCTCCGAGCGTCCGTTTGTCGGCGTTATTCCCGCCAAGGGCGAGCTGGCCTGGGTCTGTCCTGCCTTCGAGGAGGAGCGCGCGCGGGAGCTGATCCGGTTTGGTGACGATGTGCGCACCTGGGAAGAGGACGCGAGCCCCTATCGGGTCATTGCCGGCATCCTGCGCGATCGCGGCGCTGGCAGCGGGAAAGTCGGGGTCGAGGAGCGGGTGCGGTTCTTTGTCATGGACGGCGTGCGCCAGGAGCTGCCGGGCGCCACCTTCGTAAGCGGCACGCCGATTTCCGCTGGATGCCGCATGTACAAGTCACCAGCCGAAATCGCATTGATGCAGCGGGCGACCGACATCACTGTGGCCGGCATGAAGGCTGCCTTCGCGACACTCACCGAGGGCATGACGCCGCGCCAGTTCGGCAACAACGCCGAAGCGGCGTTCGAGAAGCTGGGTGGCTCGAGCACCTGGGCCCTGGTGGGATTCGGCGAATACACTGCCTTCCCGCACGGCAGCATCCATCCGCAGAAACTCAAGCGGGGAGACGTCGTGCTGCTCGATGCCGGCTGCGCCGTCCAGAATTACCAGTCCGATATCACTCGCACCACGGTATTCGGCAAGCCCACGGCACGCCAGACGCAGATTTGGAATCTTGAGCGCAAGGCGCAGGACGCCGCCTTCGCCGCGGCCAGGCTGGGCGCCACCTGCGGCTCGGTGGATGATGCGGCACGCAAGGTCATCACCGATGCCGGATTCGGTCCCGACTACAAGGTGCCCGGCCTGCCGCACCGCACCGGTCACGGCATCGGGCTTGACGGCCATGAGTGGACCAACTTCGTGCGCGGCAACACCACCAAGCTCGCGCCGGGCATGTGTTTCAGCGACGAGCCGACCATCGCCATCTACGGCGAGTTCGGCATCCGGCTGGAGGACTGCCTGCACATGACGGAGCAGGGGCCCAGGTTCTTCTCGGAACAGTCACCGGCCGTGGATCGCCCGTTCGCGTGATTGCCCGTCCCCGCCTGATGGCGCCGGTGCCGCGTCGCACCGTCGCTGATCTTGCCGCCGAAGCGTTGCGCGACCTCATTCTCCGTGGCGACCTGGCCGAGGGCGCGCCTGTGCGGCAGGATGCGGTGGCGCTCGAGCTGGGTGTGAGTCGGATCCCGGTGCGGGAAGCGCTGCGGCGGCTGGAAGCCGAAGGGCTCGTGGAATTCAGTCCGCATTGCGGCGCAGTGGTGTCGTCGCTCTCACTGGAGGAGATCACCGAACTGTTCGACCTGCGGGCGCTGATCGAGGCTGCGCTCTTGCGGCGCGCGGTACCGCGCCTGACGCGCGAGGATCTTCGCCACGCGGCCGAGGTGCTCGCCCGCTATGACGAGGCCTTCCGCGAGCGGCGCGTCCGCGAGTGGGCCGAGCTCAACTGGGAATTCCATTCGCTGCTCCTGGCGCCGGCGGGGCGCGGCCGCACCCTGACACTGGTGCAGAATCTTCACCACCAGAGCGAGCGATACATGCGGATGCAGCTGGTGCTCACGGGCGGCGAGGCCCGTGCCGACGCCGAGCACCGCGGCATCCTCGCCGCCGCGCGTCAGGGCGACGCTGCCTCGGCGGCACGGCTTGCGGCGCGCCACATCCGCGCCGCTGGTCGCCAGCTCAGCCGGTTTCTTCGCCGCCATCGGGCGGCTTCGGATGGCACGAACGGTACCAAGGGAAGGCAGTGAGCATGACCGCAACAGTACTCCAGAATCACGTCGGTGGATCGCTCCGACAGGGATCGGGCGAGCCGACCATCAACGACCTGAATCCCTCCGATCGCGATGACGTCATTGGACATGTGCCAGTCGGCACGCCCGACGATGTGCGCCACGCCGTCGAGGCCGCGCAATCCGCGCTCGCGAGCTGGCGCGCGCTGCCGGGTCCGGCCCGCGCCGAGCACCTCTACCGCTGGGCTGCGCTGATCGAGGGGGAACGGGAGGTGCTGGCGCAGGCAGTGGCACGCGAGGTGGGAAAGCCGATCGGCGAATCCCGGGGTGAGGTGAGCCGCTGCGCCGTGATTCTCCGCTACTACGCAGGCGAGGCGGTGCGGGCCGTGGGTGAAGTGGTGCCAGCGCAGGCCGCCGGTGCCCTCCAGTTCACGCTGCGCGACCCGCTTGGCGTCTGCGCGCTGATCACACCGTGGAACTTTCCCGTTGCCATCCCGCTCTGGAAGGCGGCGCCGGCACTCGCGTTTGGCAACACGGTGGTGCTCAAGCCTGCTGAACAGGCGTCGCACGTGGCCATCCTGCTGGCGGAGAGCGCCATGAAGGCGGGCCTCCCTGCCGGCGTGTTCAATGTGGTGCTGGGAAGTGGGACCGCGGTCGGAACGGCAGTCCTCGATGCCGACCAGGTTCGCGCGGTGAGCTTCACCGGTTCGACCCGCGTCGGCGCGCAGGTGGCCGCCCGGTGCGCCGCGCGCAACATCCGCTTTCAGACGGAGATGGGCGGAAAGAACGTCGCCATCGTGCTCGCTGACGGCAACCTCGATCTTGCCGCCCGCCTCACGGCTGCCGGGGCCATGCGTTATGCAGGGCAGAAATGCACCGCGACCAGCCGGGTCATCGTGGAAGCGAGCGTCTTCGAACCGTTCATGCAACGGCTCCGACACGAGGTGGAGCAGCTCCCACTGGGGCCGGTGACTGACGCCGCCTCGGCGGTGGGTCCCCTCATCACCTCGGAGGCGAGGGATCGCGTACGCGCCGCCATCGCCGCGATGGAAGGACGCGTCGTGGTCGGCGGTGACGCGCCGGCAGAGACGCTGGCGCGTGGCAATTTCCTCACCCCCGCCGTGGTCACCGATGTATCGCCCGATTCCGCCATGGCGCAGGATGAGCTGTTCGGTCCCGTGCTGGCTGCGTTCACGGCCACCGACCTTGATGAGGCAATCCGTCTCGCCAACCATACCCGCTATGGCCTCAGCGCGTCGCTTTTCACGCGGGATCTTGCTGCGGCGCTTGAGTACATCCGCCGCATCGAGGTGGGCCTGGTGCGGGTGAACGGCGACACGACCGGCGTTGATCCGCACGCGCCGTTCGGCGGCGTCAAGGCGTCGAGCTCCGGCAGCCGGGAGCAGGGCAGCGCCGCGCGGGAGTTCTACACCGAGATTCGCACGGTGCAGGTGGCCGGGTGAAGGAATTTCCAGCCACCATCCGGGCCGTGGACTCGCACACGGAAGGCGAGCCCACGCGCGTCGTGGTGGAGGGCTGGCCAACGCTCACCGG
The DNA here is from genome assembly GCA_035692845.1 of Gemmatimonadales bacterium. GTDB lineage: Bacteria > Gemmatimonadota > Gemmatimonadetes > Gemmatimonadales > GWC2-71-9 > CAMLHP01. Next base: position 223 of record DASSHL010000361.1, on the reverse strand, counting down.
CGGGACCATGGCGGAACGACGAGACGAGTTCGCGCGTCACCATGACCAGCTGCGGAGTGCTGTCGTCTGCGAGCCGCGGGGTCATGATGCTCTCGTGGGCGCGTTGCTCACGCCACCCGAGCACCAGGACTCCGCTGCGGGCGTGATCTATTTCAACAACGTGGGCTGTCTCGGCATGTGCGGCCACGGGACGATCGGCGTTGTACAGACGCTGCACTGGCTG
>DASSHL010000360.1:0-2148 GCA_035692845.1 Gemmatimonadales bacterium | reverse complement strand
CTCGATCCTGCGGACACCGGGTGCGCCGCTCGATGCATCGCTGCGCGGACTGAGCGAACGCGTGGATGCCGACCTCGCCCTCTACCGTGGTGGGCTGCTCGTGGCCACAAGCGCCCCCATCCTGCGCGACCTTGGCGTCGTGGGCCCGCTCATGGATCCCGACGCATTCCGCGCCATGGCAATGGGGGGCGAACTCGAGGTGGCGCAGGCTGGACTGATTCCCTCGCTCGCGGAACGGGTCGGATACCGCGTCATTGAATTCGGACCGCCCAGCGGCGTCGGTGTGCTGGTGACGCCGCAGGCCGGCGGCGATGTTGATCCTGGGCGGCAGCAGCGCGAGCTGGCCCTCATCCTGCTCCTCGGCATGTCCCTCGGCATCGCCGCTGCCATCAGCGGAGCGGGCGTGGTGGCCCGCGCGCTCACGCGTCCTGTAGCTGACTTGCGCCGCTCGGCACTGGCGCTGGGACAGGGGAAGCGGCCAGCGTTGCCGGAGGCAAGTCCACCGGTGGAGTTCGAGCCGGTGTTCGGCGCCTTCCAGCGCATGGCGTCCGACGTGCACGCGAGCCAGACTGCCCTGGAGGACGCGCGCCGCCGCACTGCCGCCGTGCTGGCCACCGTGACCACGGGTGTGGTGGCTTTCGATGGCTCGGGACGGGTGATGATTGCCAATGCGCGCGCGCGTGAACTCACGCACTCATCCCTCCGGGAGGGGACGCCGCTGGGCGATGCGTTCGGGGGCGACTGGGAAGCGGTGCGATCGGAGATCGAGCAGTACGTGCGGCTTCCGCTGCCAGGTGGCGAGGCGCGCGAATTCACGGTGGATGAGCAGCGCCTTGCCGTGGAGATGGCTCCCCTGGGCAATGAGCTCAACGGCGTGGTCGTGGCGCTCAATGACGTGACCGAGCTGTCACGTGCCGAGCGAGTGCTCGCGTGGGGAGAAATGGCGCGGCAGGTGGCGCACGAGATCAAGAATCCACTGACACCCATGCGGCTCGGTATCCAGCACCTCCGGCGCGTCCACGCGGACCGGCGGGCGGACTTCGATCAGACACTGAACGAGACCGCCGAGCGCATCCTGTCGGAGATCGACCGGCTCGATACCATTGCCCGTGCCTTCAGTCGATTTGCGGCGCCGGCGGGCGACACCTTTCCGGTGGAGCGAGTGGATCTTGCGGCCATCGCGGCCGACGTGGTGCAGCTTTACCGCCTCACAGCCGACGGCGTCCAGGTCCGGCTTGATGCGGCGGGCCCCGCCTGGGGAGGCGCCCGCCGTGATGAGGTGCGCGAGGTGCTGGTCAATCTGCTGGAGAATGCCCGCGAGGCGGGAGCGCACCACATCGACGTTCGGGTGGCGGGCAACGGCTTTGCCGTGGACGACGATGGCGCCGGCATGTCGGCCGACACGGCCTCACGGATCTTCGAGCCGCGCTTCTCGACCAACACGAGCGGGTCGGGACTCGGGCTTGCGATCGTCAGGCGGCTGGTCGAGAGCTGGGGCGGCTCGGTTGCAGTGGAGAGCGAGCCGGGGCGGGGGACGGTGGTACGGGTAACGGCAGGGACTAGGGACTAGGGACTAAGGCGAAAGGGCTGAGGCTTGTCTCTCCACCCTGGCCCCTGATCCCTAAACCCTGGTTCCTACCCCGTGCGCCTCGAAAATGGCCAGCGCCTCTGGGGCGTCCAGCGTTTCGCGTTCCAGCAGCGCTTCGCCCAGGGCTTCCAGCGCTGACTGGTGCAGCCGCACGGTTTCCACCGCCTGGGCATACAACCGGTCGAGCAACCCACGTACTTCGCGATCCATCAGCGCGCGCACTTCCTCGCTCGGCGGCGCGTCGGGATCATAGACCATGAGCCCCGCGGTCTCGCCCATGCCGAGGTTGTAGACCATCTCGCGCGCAACCCGGGTCACGTGCTGCAGGTCGCTCCGCGCGCCACTGGTGATCTGGTCAGGGCCGAAGATCACTTCTTCGGCCGCGCGGCCGCCGAGTCCCTTGAGAATCTGGCCTTCGAGATAGCGCCGCGAATGGAGATGGCGGTCGGCGTCGGGTGCGAAGAAGGCAACACCCATCGCCTCGCCGCGCGGCTGGATCGTCACCTGGTGCAGCGGATCGTCCGGGCACCCCACGACACCGAGCAGGGCGTGTCCCGATT
>DASSHL010000359.1:0-4061 GCA_035692845.1 Gemmatimonadales bacterium | reverse complement strand
AATCCGCGTGCGCTCGACGCTCGGCAGTGGACGCGCGAGGCGAAGCGCGCCGGTTTCAAGTCGCTCATCCTCACGGCCAAACATCATGACGGATTCTGCCTCTGGCCGAGCGCGGTGACGGTGCACAGTGTCGCGTCGAGCCCGTGGCGTGAGGGCAGGGGAGACGTGGTGCGCGAGTTCACCGACGCGTGCCGAGCGGAGGGCTTGGGTGCTGGACTCTATCTTTCGCCGTGGGACCGGCACGAGCCAAGTTATGGGGATTCACCGAAATACAACGACTTCTACATTGCGCAGCTGACCGAATTGCTCTCCGGCTATGGGCCGATCACGGAAGTGTGGTTCGATGGCGCCAACGGCGAGGGGCCCAACGGCAAGCACCAGGTCTATGACTGGGAACGGATTCACCGGACCGTGCGCCGGCTGCAGCCGGAGGCAGTGATCTTTTCTGATGCTGGGCCCGATGTGCGGTGGATTGGAAACGAGAAGGGCACTGCGGGCGACCCCAACTGGAGCACGGTGAATCCGGACACGGTGCCCTATCCCGGAATTTCTGGCCCTGAGGTGGACGCGATGCTCCAGCACGGCGATCCGGGGGGCAGCGTCTGGCGGCCCGGCGAGGCCGACGTCTCGATCCGCCCGGGGTGGTTCTGGCATGAGGCGGAGAACGAACAGGTCAAGACGGCTGACGAGCTGGTCGAGCTCTATTTCATGTCGGTAGGCCGGAACGCCAATCTTCTCCTCAACGTCCCGCCCACACGTGATGGCCTGCTGCATGAGGCCGACGTAGCCCAGCTCACTGCTTTCGGCGACAAGCTCGATGCGATGTTCACGACCGATCTCGCCGCAGAGGCCCGCATCGCGAAATCATCGCGCGGTGTGACGCTGACTCTTCCCGACACGGTGCAGTTCAGTATCGTGGACCTCCACGAGGCCATCGAGCAGGGCCAGACCATTGCGCGGTATCGGGTGGATGCGTGGGATGGCGATCGCTGGGTCACGTTCTCACGTGGGACCACCATCGGCCATCGGAAGCTCGATCGCGTGCCGCCGATGCGGACGGATCGAGTACGGGTGGTTGTGGAGGAGGCGGTGGGGTCGGTGGAAATTGCAGGTGTAAGCATCTGGAAGTGAATGGGGCGGCCGCAGGCCGCTAGCGATGCCGGGTGAGATCGCGTGGCGATGGGGCGGCCGCAGGCCGCCCGTACAGGGGCCTTGGAAGATGGCTCGTCCCATCCCGCCTAGCTTGCCCATCCTGCCCATCCGCAGCACCTTGCGATATCCTCCCCTGAGGAGCTCCGATGTTCTTGCTCGCCCGGCGCGCCGTGTGGTGTGCCCTGGCAGGATTTGTCGTTCTTGGCAGTCGCGCCATCGCGCAGGCGCCTGCCGACCGCGCTGCGCTCGCGCAACTTGCGTCGCGGCTGTTTGACACCACACGCGTGACTGCGCGCGCCGCACCAGAGCCAGCACTCCTCCCGGCATCCGCACATTTGGCATCGCTGAGCGCAATCCGGAACGGGCTGATTCTTCTCGGGTCAGCGCGCGATGACCGTGACCGAGCAGGTCTTGACGCCGCCCAAGCCGGTTTCGACGAAGCAATCTACCGCGCACCCGCCGAGTGGCCTTGGCCATGGTACGGCTTGGCGCTGGCGGACTTGGCACTTGAGCGCGGCGGCTACACTGTCAAGCCCTCCATGCACCAGCCGGCCGGCATGTATTACCGGGATGCCGCGATTCATGCCCTCGGCAAAGCGCTGGAAGCGGATTCAACGTTCGCGCCCGCCGCCAAGCTCCTCGCCGAACGACTCACGAGTACAACCGATCCCGCGGTCAACAATGAGGTAGTGCGAGCCATTCGCCGTTCGGTGGGCTCAAGTGCGGCTGGCCCCCAGCCATGGTTGGTCTTCGCCCGGATGCAGCGCTCCCTGGAGCATCCAGATTCGGCGCTTTCGGCTTTCCGCAATTATCTCGCCGCCGGTGGTGATTCCGCAGTGGCATTCATCGAGCAAGCCCGTTCGCTCCTGGCTTCAGGCGACACGGCGGCGGCGGCGCCGATGTACTTGCGCGGAGCCATGCATGCTGGAACCGGCGAAGGAAAGGCGGAGTATCGGCGCGACATTGCCTGGGTGGCTTCGCCCGTGGAACTCGAGGCCTACGACTCGCTGCCTGCTGACAGCCTAGGCCACTGGATCGCGTCGTTCTGGGCCAAGCGGGATGCCGAGGAATTGCGGAGTCCCAACGAGCGGCTCGCGGAACACGTGCGGCGATGGGTGTACGTGCACGCGCACTTCATGGCGCCACAGCAGGCGACAAAGGTGGCACTCGCACTGCGGATGCCGCTGACTAGCCGCAACCCAAGCCAGCTGCCCGATATCACGCGCAATTTTGATCGGTTTGCCGTGGAAGACCTCAATCAATCCCTGGCATTGGGAACGAAGCAACCCATCAGCCCGGCAGAGCTGATGCAGCAGTCCTACCTCAATGTCGCGGCTGGTTCAAGCGAATTTCTGGATGATCGTGCCCTGATCTACATGCGGCATGGGGAGCCAGAGGGTGTGGTCCAGTCTCCTGGAAAGCCGGGTGAGGCGACACCACTCTCATGGGGTTACAACACACCGGATGACGGCCGGTTGGTTCTGAGTTTCAAGTGTACAACCTACTGCCTCCTTGTCTCCTGGCCGATCTCCTTTGACGGCCTCATGGCGCTCGACCCTCATTACCTGATTGTCTCGCCGGTACTGATACGAGATGTCCAGCACGATCTTGCCGCCGGTTTGGCGACTGACGGTTTCCCACCTCGTTTCGAGCACCAGCTTGCGCCCGAGGCCCAATTCTTTGCCACCGGCCAGCCGGGCCGCGCGCTCATCGTCTTCGCCCTCCCAGGCGAGAAACTGAAAGCACTATCACTGGCCGGAGGCGGCGCTGGCTATCCCATCGCTCTTCGGCTGATCGCAACGGATGCCCGTGGCAGGATTGCAAGGCTGGACACGACGCGCCATTTCCGTGCTGAGCACGAGTTGACCAAGGGAGAATTCCTGTTTGGGTTGGAAGAGCTGCCCTTGTCCCCTGGGCTTTGGAATGTGCGTCTGGTGGTCAGTGAGAATGGGCGGGAGGTCGGTGGCGCCATCGGCAGAAACGGACTCTTCATACCAGGAAGCGATACGCTCGCGTTGAGCGATCTGGTGCTCGGGCGTGACGGAGCTGGGCTCACTTGGCACAGTGCCGCTGGCGCGGTGCCGCTCAACCCGCTCGATCTCTTCCCGCCGAATGGCTCGGCCGAGCTCTACTACGAACTGCATGGAGCGACACCCGACAGCACCTACCAGACGGACATCGAAGTGAAGGGCGTCTATGGTGATGCGCAGGGAACGGTGCACCTGACCTTCAAGGAGAAGGCGCACGACGCGCTGGTGCGGGCGCGGCGGAGCATCGGCCTTTCCAAGCTGGAAGAAGGACAGTATCAGGTAACCGTGACGGTGACAGAGCAAGGAACGGGCAAGACCGCAGTGCGGACCCGGTACTTGAACGTGAGGGAGTAGGCGGATGGACGGCTCGGCGGCTCGGCGGCTCGGCCGGTGCTGTCATTGCGAGGAGGGCCCAGCGGGCCCGGCGAAGCAACCTTGCAGCCGACCGTAATCTCCTGCACGGCACTCCGCCGAGGGGTCCGGTGACGGGCTGGAAGGTTGCTTCGCATCCCTTCGGGATGCTCGCAATGACGCGCCGACCCGCGACCACCCGCCCATCTTGCCCATCCCGCCCATCCCGCCCATCCTCTTACCCCGCGTACAAGTACCCGCATCCCGCCTGCAGCGCCCGCGTCACCGCAAAGATGCCGGATGGCATCAGCGTCACACCCGGCACCAGGTTGGCGCGCATCTCGGTGTAGACATCCGTGGCCTGCATCCTGGCCTTCTCGGCGACAAGGCCCGACATGAAATGCAGTGCCATGTTGCAGGCGAGCACCGTCTGTCCCCGCTTCATCAGCGTGTCGAGACCGCCATCCGGCCACAGCAGGGTGTGCTTGTCACCCTCCTTGCCGTTCGCATTGAGGAACGGATTCCGTT
>DASSHL010000358.1:0-4961 GCA_035692845.1 Gemmatimonadales bacterium | reverse complement strand
CCTGTCGCACCGGCCACCAGGCCGTGACGATTGAGCATGGCGAGCGGAATCCGCACCTTGGGCTCGGGGTGGGTCGTGCCGTGCTCGATGGCTGCGCCCAGCGTGACAGCTGGATCGGTGAAGCCGTAGCCGGAGGCGAGGGTGTCGGGGAATGTGCTCATGTCGCCGAGGGTCCTCGACGCGGGACGCGGGACGCGGGACGCGCGTCTCGAGTCCCGAGTCCCGAGTCCAGGATTTCCACCACCCGCTCCATCTCCTCCATCGAGTTGAACAGGTGCGGGGCGAAGCGGATGGCGCCCTCACGGAAGCTCGTGATGATACCCGCTTCCTGAAGCGCGTCGTAGCTGGCGCGGGCGTGCTCCGGCGCGAGGCAGATTACCGCCGAACGATGCTGGTCAACTGGCGACGCGATGGATACGCCACGGTCCCGCGCCCAGCGAATCAGCGGCTCCTGCAATGTCCGCACGTGCTCGCCGATGGCCGGCACGCCGTGCTCGAGTACCAGTTCCATTGAGTGATTGAGCGCGTCGAAATCCTGGTATGGCAACGTGATCATCTCATAGCGCCGGGCGTTGTCGCGCAGGGTGTCCTGATAGTCGGTGAGATGGGTGAAATCGTCCGTGCCTTCGTACGCCATCCAGTCGATCACCGGCGGCCGCAGCAACGGCAGCAGCTCGCGCCGGACATAGGCGAAGCCGGTACCCCAGGGTCCCAGCAGCCATTTCTGCCCGCCCGCGGCGAGCACATCCACCGGCGTCTGCTTCAGGTCTACCGGCATCTGGCCCACGCCCTGGATGCCATCGACCACCAGCCACGTATCGGTGGCCCGCGACTCGGCGGAAAGCCGGGCCAGGTCCACCGCATAACCATTGCTGAACTGCACCAGCGACACAGCGACGACCCGCACCCTGGGATCGTGCATTCGCTCCACCAGCCGGTCCTCATCGGGCCAGCCCGACGCCGTTACCGGGAGGCGCTCCACCACGATGCCGCGCTCGGCCAGGGAGAGCCAGGGATAGGCGTTGGCGGGAAATTCCCGCTCGGAAAACACCACCACGTCGCCCCGCTCGAGCGGGAGACCCATCGCGGCGATGTTGATGCCGAAGGTGGTGTTGGGTGTGAGCGCGATCTCCCCGGCGTCCGCATTCAGCAGCCGGGCGATGAGTGAGCGCGAGTGGTCCAGCATCGCGAACACTTCTTCGTCCGGAAGCAGGTGCGGCGCGCCCCGACGCTGGTTGTAGATCTCGAGCGCGCGCCGGGAGCGCCCCGGCAGCGGGCCGGTGCTCGCGCTGTTGAGATAGATGGTCTCGCCCAGCTCGGAGAACTCGGCTTCGCGGAGTGCCCGCGGATCCCACGAGGCTGGTGTCATCGCTCGCTCCGGAGCCGAGGATCGAAGATTTCGCGCAGGACTTCCCCCACGACGTTGAAGCCAAGCACCGCGAGCCCGATGGCGATGCCCGGGGCAAACGAGACCCAGGGCGCGGTACGAAGGAGGTCGCGACCATCGGCCACCATGGCGCCCCAGCTCGGGGTCGGTGGCTGGGCGCCGAGGCCCACGAATGACAATGCGGCTTCGGCCATGATGGCGCCGCCGATGCCGAGGGTCGCGACGATGATCACCTGCGCCCGCACGTTGGGCAGCAGGTGCTTGAGCAGGATGCGCCAGTCCCGTGAACCGAGCGCCTCAGCGGCGATCACGAACTCGGTCCGCTTGAGTGCGAGCACCTGGCTCCGGACGATGCGCGCCATGGCAGCCCAGCCGACCGCGCCGATCACGACGAAGATTACCGGCAGCGACGGCTTCACTGCTGCCGCAACCGCGATGAGCAGGAGCAGGGTCGGAAATGCCAGCGTGATGTCGGCCAGCCGCATGACGATGGCGTCCACCCAGCGACCGTAGTAACCGGCCAGCAGGCCCATGGTGACACCGAGCAGAATGGCCACGACCTGCGAGATGACGCCGACACTTACCGAAATGCGCGCGCCATAGAGCACCCGGCTCAGTACGTCGCGCCCCTGCGTATCGGTGCCCAGCAGGTAGTGCGGCCCGGGATGCTGCAGGTAGGCATTGCGCAGGTCACCGCGGAACGGATCGTGAGGCGCGAGCAGCGGCGCGAAGAGCGCGGCAACAAGCACCAGCGCCACCAGCACGAGGCCAAACTGGAAGAAGCGATCCTGGCGCAGGCGTTCACGGAGGGGAGATCTGGGTCGCGAGAGGGACATTCCCCGGCCGATTAGGTTTCGGAGTGATGGCGCAGGCACTTGGCGCCACGCGAGCGCCTCAAATAAGCCCTCATCATCATGGTGGAGCAAGCGGATGGCGGCACAGCCGGTAACGCTGGTGCTTGGTGGCGGTGGCCTCAAGGGGCTGGCGCATATTGGCGTACTGCGCGCGCTCGAGGAGCGTGCCATCGAGCCGCAGCTCGTCATCGGCACCAGCATGGGCTCCCTGATCGGCGCCACCTGGGCAAGTGGCATGCCGACGCGCGAGATGGCCGTGCGTGCCCTGCACGTGAAGCGCCGCAATGTCTTCCAGGTGGCGCACTACGACATGGCGTTCAAGCGCATGCGGAGCCCGGCCATCTACCGGCCAGAGCCACTCGATGAGCTGGTCACGAGCCTGGTGGGCGGCGTCACGTTCGAGGCGCTCCGCCGGCGCCTGCTGGTGAACACCGTGGACCTGCACTCGGGGCGGCAGCTCTTCTTCGGGCTGCCAGGCACCCGCAAGACTTCGCTGGCCGACGCGGTGTTTGCCTCCTGCGCGCTCCCCGGCATCTTCCCGCCCCGCGAGATTGCGAAACGGTTTTACATCGACGGCGCCGTGGTGGACAATCTGCCCGTCCGCATCGCCACGTCGCTGAGTACCGATCCGATCATCGCCGTGGCGCTCACGGCACCGGGCGTGGAACGCTCGCCAGCCGACACCAATGGGTTTGCTGCCACCTACATTCGCGCGCTGGAAATCATGATGCAGGCGCAGCTGGCCACGTCGCTTCGCACCTGGGAGGGCCCGCCGGTCCTGCTGGTCGCGCCGGACGTGGCCCACGTACCGATGTTCTCGTTCCGGCATACCGAAGCACTGATCGCCGAGGGCAAGCGCGCCACGCTGGAGGCACTGGATGGATTGAAGGGGCCGCTGGCCGAGATGGCGCCAGGCGTGCACCCCCGTACCTCCGTGCACCTCAGTGTTAATCCCGGCGTCTGCATCGGCTGTGGCCTCTGCGTCGAGCGCGCGCCGGCGCTGTTCAAGATGGACGGCGACAAGGCGGTGGCAATCTCGCCGGAACAGATCTGGTCGCCGGTGGATGGCAGCATTGTGCAGGAATGTCCGGTGGGAGCGATCGAGACGCGGGCCGCGGGACGCGAGACCCCCAAGCCCCAAGCCCCAAGCCCCAGGCCCTAAGCCTTGCGGCCGAATTCTCCCTCAATTTCCCGCAGCTCCCCCATCACCCGATCCCAGTTGTAGTACCGCTCCACGTCGGCGCGGCCGGCGGCGCCCAGCCGGCGCGCGAGCTCGGGGTGATCCAGGAGGCGTTCGATGGCCTGCACCAGCGGCCCCGTGCGCTCGGGGTCCACCAGCAATCCCGTCTCACCGTCACGCACCAGCTCCGGAATGCCGCCGCTCCGTCCCGCGATGACCGGCAGGCCCGATGCGTTCGCCTCGGCCAGCGCGATACCGAATCCCTCCACGCTGCGGCCGTCACGGCGCGAGACGCCGAGATAGAGGTCGGCCGCGCGGTAGAGCGCGGGCAGTTCCGCTTCGGTGACGTCGGGAATGAAGACCACGCGATCGGCAACACCATGCGCATCGGCGAGACGCCGGAGCGCCTCGGTATGCTGGCGCGCGCCCGCCACCGCGTAGCGCAACGATGGCCGTCTCTTTTTCAGCTCGCCTAGCGCACGGAATGCGGTATCGACGCCCTTGTGCGGCGCACTGGCCCCGACGGTGAGCAGCCAGGTGCCATCCGCCATGCCGTAATGCAGGCGCACCGGCGCGCTATCCACCTCCGGATGAAAGCGCGCCGGGTCAGCGCCAAGCGGGACCACACGGATCGGGACATCCACCCCGAGCTCGCCGGTCAAGGCCCGCGCCTGATCGCGGGTCCACTCGCTCACTGCCACCAGCACGGCCGCCGAGCGCAGCAGCGCGGCCGCGGTCGCCCGCTGGATGGGCGAGCGATGGATCTGGTGCTGCAGCGCGAGCAGGTCGTTCCCGTAGACCAGGATGCCGTACGGCACGCCGGTGCGCTCGCGCGCCCAGCGGGCGACATAGGAAGCGGGCTTGAGCGAACCGGCCCACACAAAGCCAGCCTCGCGCTCACGGACCAGCGACGCCACCCGCCGACCCCAGAGCAGGAGCCCGGGAACGACTCGAAGCTGGCGCACCGGAAAGGGCATGCGGTCAATCTCCACACCCTCTGGTGTCGCTTCCGCTCCGGCTGACGGCGCCCGGCCGGTGGAGACCACCAGCGACCCGCTCGGATAGCGCCGGGCCATCTCGTCCATCACGCGCGCAATGCCACCGCGCGCCGGCGGAAAGTCGTACGCTACGAGCACGCTCGGTGGCATGCGTTCAACCCCGTCTGGGCGTCAGCAGGGCGATCGGCAGCACGACCTCCTCGGGGGAGACGCCGCCGTGCAGGAAGGCGCCGCGATAGCGCGCCTGGTATTCACGCAGTTTGGTGGGATAGACAAAGAAGCGGTCACCGGTGGCAAGCAGCAGCCGGGTGGAAGGCGTGCGGGCCGGCAGTCCGAAACTCGGAAGGTCTTCCACCAGCACAGCAGCCTCGGGATCCTGGGCCTTCAGGTCCTCGCCAAATTTGTAGCGCAGGTTGCTGGTGGTGTCGCGCTTGGCGAACACAGTGGCCGGCGAATGACAGTGAATCGAGCCATGATCGGTGGTCAGGAGCACGGGCACCGACCGCCGCTCGGCCTCACGCAGCGCATCCCAGAGCGCCGAG
>DASSHL010000357.1:0-3778 GCA_035692845.1 Gemmatimonadales bacterium | reverse complement strand
GATGCCAAGTCGCAGGTCGCAGATCGTGCGACCTGCGACTGCCCTGTGCATCCGCTCGTCCCAGCCTCGTCCATCCTCGCATGCGACCACTTCCCGCTTTCCTCGTCTCGTGGATGACAGCCGCCGCCGTCGCGGCCTGCTCCGACGCCTCCGCACCGGCGGATTCCTCTGATCCCATTCGCCTCCCCGACCCGCCGCAGCCAACGCTCGCGCTGGGGTCAGGCCACGTATGCCAGATATCCGGCAGCGTGACCGCCTGCTGGGGTTCCGGCACCCTGGGACAGCTTGGCAATGGCGGCGGGTCATCGCCCGATGCCCGCGCCACCGTCGGAGGCAACCACAGCTTCACGAGCATCGTCGCGGGCGCATCGCATACCTGCGCCCTCGACGCGGATGGCGCCGCATGGTGCTGGGGAGACAACGCCCAAGGTCAGCTGGGGACGGGTAGCCTGGCCGATGCGCAATGCGGCGCTTTTCCCTGTCAATCCGCACCAGCGCCCGTCGCAACCGATGCCAGATTTCAGCAGCTGAGCGCCGGTCGAGACTTCACGTGCGGGCTCACCAGTTCCGGATCTGTGCTCTGCTGGGGTGCCAACGATGCGCGTCAGCTGGGGACCAACTCGGTGGGTGACAGTTGTGAGGGCCTCCCGTGCAGTCACTCGCCCGTCGCCGCTGCGAGTGGCAGGACTTTCGAGGGCATCGGCTCCTCGCTGAACTTCACGTGCGCCATTGCTTCAACCGGCATCGTCTCCTGCTGGGGGCTCAATCCCAACAATCACCACTTCACCGATGAGCCCGTGGCTGTTGACGACGCGCTCACATTCGCCCGCGTGGCCGGCGGCGGGCTGCACAGCTGTGCGCTCGACCTTGACGACGCTGCGTGGTGCTGGGGCATCGATGCGATGGGCGCAGGGAGTGTGACGCGCGAAAGTGCCAGGCCCATCGCGGTCACCGGGGCACACCGATTCCAGGCACTCGCCTCGGGTCGTTACACCAGTTGTGGCGTGGACCAGGACGGCGCGGCATGGTGCTGGGGCGATAACACTGACGGCGCCGCCGGCAACGAACCGGTGGGAACTGGCACCCGCTTCGATGATCCGGTGCGCGTGTCGGGTGACTTTCGCTTCGTGTCAATTGCGGCTGGAGCAACCACCTACTGCGGCATCACGACCACCGGCTCGACCGTCTGCTGGGGACGAGGCAACGAAGGCCAGCTGCTGAACGGAGGGAAGAGCAGTGCGGAACCGGTGGTGGTGGAGTAGGCGGGAAGACGGGAAGACGGGAAGGCGGGAAGACGGGAGGTGTGCATTCCTCCAGAACTTCCCGCCTTCCCGCCTTCCCGACTTCCCGCCTTAACTCAGCACTCCCCCCACCAGCGCCACCAGCCCCAGCAGTCCCGCCACTGAAGACACCACCTTTTGCCGGCGGCGAAGTTCGTCGAACTGTGCCGCGTGCGGGCCCTCCGGATCGAGCCGTGAAAGCCGGGAGGCGATCGGCATGCCGCCCAGCAGCACGATCAGGGCGCCGAGAATCCCCGCGCCCTGCATCACCATGAGCCAGGAGCTGAGCGCCACGGTCATCGCGTTCATCAGCCGCACGGTGAGGATCAGGCCCGAGAACACCACCAGCAGCGCACCCGGTGCGATCACCAGCTTGTGAATCGACGCCTGCGCGCGCGTCACCGCACCAAGGCCGGCGCGCGAATCGGCCCGCGCCGCTATGCCGGCCACCATGACAGCCAGGCCGCCGCCCAGCCACATGGTAAACCCGAGAAAATGGAGCAGCAGCCAGAGATGATTCACGCGCCGGCCTCCGAGAGTATCGCTTCGTCAATCGGCTGGCGGCCGCCAAAGCCGGTTTCCATCTCGTGCCAGGCGATGATGCGATCCTCACCCAGCTGCCAGCAGAGATACACCGGCTCGTCGTTCCGGAGCGAGGGAAAGTCCACCAGCCCGGACTCGAAGCCCTTGAACAGGCAGCCGACTTCCTCCAGTTCGTGGAGATAGCCGTCAATCAGCTCGGCGCGCCGCGCCACCTCGGTGCGCACCTGCAGCATCTCCGCCGTCTCGCCCGCCGTGGGATCCGCCACCAGTGACAGCGCCTCGTAGCGTGACACGCCTGCGCGCCACCCCGGATGCTCGGCCACGAGGTCGGCCACAATCCGCTTCACCAGCGGGAGCGTGCGCTCCGCTTCTTCCAGTGTGAATAGCCGGGTTGCCTGGGTCATGTCATTTCCATCCTGCCTCCTGCAACGCTGCACGCGTGGCACGATACCCTTCATCGGCGTACTGCCGCGCGAGATCCATGCGGAACGTCACGTTCTTCTGCACATTGGGCCGGACATACACCAGCTTGGGGCGAGTGGCATCACGACGCCACACTTCCAGCTCCAGCGCACTGTTGGCAGCCATGAGGATACCGGTCGCGTCATTGTGCGCCCGCACCAGCGATGGATACGGCGAACCTGCCGTGGCAAGTTCATCGAATCCCGGCCCGATATCCACCGCCAGCACGAGATCGGGATTCCCAGCGCGCGCCGGCTCCAGCGGCACCACGCCGCGCAGGCCGCCATCGGCCAGCCGCCGCCCGCCGATCACCACCGGAGGAAAGAACACCGGCAGCGCACAGGACGCCATCAGCGCGTCCACCAGTGAGACGTTCTCGCCGCCGTGCCCGAAGAGCACCAGCTCGCCAGTCGCGAGGTCAACTGCCGTCACGGTGAGCGGCAACGTGAGCGCATCAAAGGTCCTGGCGGGCAGGTACGCCTCGATGGCGCGCCGCAACGGTTCCGGCCGCATCAGTGCGCTCACGAAGATGCCACCCAGCGGCGCGAGCAGCCGCTTCGCAATGCCTCGGCTTCCCGCATCAACCATCCGCGCCAGGACCTCGTCGGCATCGAGCCCGGCGCAGAAGCCAGCCGCAATCACCGCGCCCATCGACGTGCCGGCGTAGCGTTCCGGCTGGAGGCCGATCTCGTTGAGTGCACGAACGGCGCCCACATGCGCCGCAGCCTTGGCCCCGCCGCCCGAGAGCGCGGCGACAACCCTCATCCCTGCTTCATCCGATCGCGGTACAGCCGTGCCGCCTCGAAGCGTCCCCGCTCTTCGTCGGTTTCCGGAACCAGCCTCGGCACTCGCTTCGGCTTCCCCTTGCCGTCAATGGCCACGAACACGCAGTGCGCCACGTGCGTCAGGCGCCGCTCGCCCGTCGTGATGGTCTCGGCGTGCACCGTGACCGTGATGTCCATCGAGGAGTTGCCCACGTAGTCCACCGTGGCCGAGCAGGTCACCAGGTTGCCCAGGGGAATCCGCTCACGGAAATCCACCCGGTCAATGGCCGCGGTGACCGCCGGGCCACCGGCATGCCGCATCGCAGCCACGGCCGCGGCCTGGTCTACCAGCGCCATCAGGTTCCCGCCAAAGAGATCACCCAGCACATTCTGCATGTGCGGCATGACGAAGGTGGTGATCTCGCCGCGGGAGTACGACATGGGATGGGAGTCTGGCATAGGAATTAGGGATTAGGGGTCAGGGGTCAGGGATCAGGGTTGAGAGACGAGCGATAGAACTTCCGCCCTAGCCCCTAACCCCCAACCCCTAATCCCTAGTAGTCCACCGGTCTCAAATAGTATTCCCCGATCGCCGTCTGGCTCACCATGGCGACCGTGGGAAGTTTCCGTTTCCAGTGTGTCGAGTCGAGGCGCTTGCGCACCAGTGCCACCTCATCCTCGGTGAAGTCGCGCGCCACAATCTCTTCATTGCGGTAGCCGAGCAGGATC
>DASSHL010000356.1:0-6470 GCA_035692845.1 Gemmatimonadales bacterium | reverse complement strand
GCGCCGAGATGCTGGGCACCGCCGCGCTGGAAGGGATTGAACTGATGCGGGGCCGGCAGAACCGCCGGAACCACACGGCGCTGTACGCGGCACTGGGGACCGCCGCCGGCGCTACCCTCGCCGCCACGCTGGCGCCCGAGAGCACTCGGCGCGCGCGTGCCTGGGTAGAGGACACCATTGATGAACTGCGGCACAACGCATCCACCCGGTGGCGGATGCACCGTGCCAAGCGGGATAACCGGATGACACCCGACACCGCGCAGGCGATGCGGCGGCTGGAAGATTCAGTGGATTTCGTGCCCGACCGGGACTACGTGAGCCCCGTGGCGGTGCCGGAAGAGGCGAGAGGGGATATGGGCTAGGGGTTAGGGATCAGGGGCTAGGGATTAGGGTTGCGGCGCCGAGCTTCCCCTCTCAACCCTAACCCCTAGCCCCTGATCCCTAGTCCACTAAACGCAACGGCATCACCAGCGCCAGGAAACTGGCCGGGTCGTCCCAGCCCACTGGCTCGCAGGTGGCGGCGCGTTCGGGCGCCTTGAACGTGAGCCGGACCTCGTCGGTGGGCATGAACTTCAGCACTTCCAGCAGGTATGCCGCATTAAAGCCGATTTCCAGCGGGTCTCCCTCGTAGCTCACCGTCACTTCTTCCTGCGCCTCACCCAGGTCTGGCGTCTGCACCGACAGCTTGCAGGAGCCGTTGGCGAATCCCATCCGGATCCGGTGCGTCTGGTCGCTGGCCACGATGTGCATGCGGCGGAGCGCCGAGGTAAGCGCCGACTTGTCCACGGTGGCGACCTTGTCGTTTTCCCGCGGAATCACCTGCTCATAATTCGGGTATGGACCTTCGATCAGCCGGGTGAAGATCTGCGTCGTCTTGCTGCGGAAGGCGAGGTGATTTTCGCTCCGGGCAATTTCCACCTGTTCATCCGAGCCGAAGAGCCGTCGGATCTGTTCCAGCGCCTTGGGTGGGACGATCAGATCCGCTTCGGCGCCCGATCCCGCCGTGGCAGGGACGTCCATCTTGGCCAGGCGGTGACCGTTGGTGGCCACCATGCGCATCCGCTCGGGCCGGAGCTCCCAGAGCACGCCGTTGAGGATGGGGCGGCTCTCTTCGGTGCTCGCGGCGAAGGCAACGTGCGTGATCAGTTTCTGGAGATCGCCGGAGGTGGCGTGCCACGCCTTGTCGAACTTGACTGCCGGAAAGGCGGGAAATTCCTCGCGCGGCAGTCCCAGGAGGCGGAAGCGTGACCGGCCGCATTCGATGGTGACACGCTGCTCACCTGAGGCCGTGAGGCGGATGGACGCGCTGGGCAGTTCGCGCACAATCTCGACCAGCTTGCGGGCCGGGAGGGTGATGGCGCCTTCCTGGTCCACCGAGGCGCTCGCCGTGGTGCTGACCGAGATATCGAGATCGGTACCGCTCAGGCGGATACCGTCCTTGGTGGCCTCGAGCAGGATGTTGGCCAGCACCGGAAGCGTCGTCTTGGACGGCACCGCCGCCGCAACAGCGACGAGACCTTCCTGCAGCTGCTCCCGCGTGATTGTCAACTTCATGCGTGTCCTCGGTGTGCTATGATAGATACTACAAGACCTATTTAAGAAACTAGCAGCAGCAGTAGAGGGTCTGGATATGTGGACCAGCGCGCCAAGCTGCGGCAGGACCAGTGCATCCGTCGTTCACCTGCTGTTGAACTTCTGTGTGGGCAGTGGAAGATAGACGAAGTTCGCCGCACTTTCACACCGCCATCCAGATTCCCCACATCACCGCTTATCCACGCGTGGACAGTCGTGGGGAAGACTTCAATCCACCGTCACCAGTTCCTGGCGCGCGTGCTCCACCCGCTCGCGGAACGAGCGATCGCGCTGCATCTGGCGCTGCACCTTGTCCACGCTGTGGATCACGGTCGAGTGGTCTCGCCCGCCAAAGGCATGGCCGATCTCGACCAGCTGCATCTGCAACAGCTCACGCGCGAGGTACATGGCGATCTGCCTCGGCACCGTCAGCGTCTTGATGCGTGCCTTGCTGCGGAGCCCTTCCGGCGTCACGCCCCAGCGCCGGGCCACCACTTCCTGCACCCGGTTGATGGTGGGGCGGGGCTGGCTCTCCTGGTCCTCGTCGGCGCCGCGGATCTTGTCGGCCAGGGCCTCACGCGCCAGCTCGATCGAGATTTCCCGGTGCTTGAGCGAGGCGTAGAGCAGCATCTTGATGATGCAGCCCTCCAGCTCGCGCACGCTGGACCGGACGTGTTCCGCGATGAAGCGGAGGACGTCGTCCGGGATGGTGAGCTCCAGGTGGTCCTGCTGCTGCTTCTTCTGCAGGATCGCGATCCGGTGCTCCAGGTCGGGCTGGCCGATGTCAGCCACCATGCCCCACTCGAAGCGGCTCACCAGCCGGGCCTCGAGGTTCGGGATTTCCTTGGGCGGGCGGTCCGAGGTCAGGACGATCTGCCTGTTGGCTTCGTACAGCGCGTTGAAGGTGTGAAAGAACTCTTCCTGCGTCATTTCCTTGCCTTCAAGGAAGTGCACGTCGTCCACCAGGAAGAGGTCGGCATCCGCCCGGTAGCGCCGGCGGAACTCCGGCATCGTCCGGCTGTGGATGCTCTCGATCACTTCGTTGATGAACTGTTCCGCGCCGACATAGAGCACGCGGGTGGCAGGGTTCTTCTTCAGCACCTTGTGTGCGATGGCCTGCATCAGGTGGGTCTTGCCCAGCCCGGTCGCGCCATAGATGAACAGCGGGTTATATGTCTTGCCGGGCGCCTCGGCCACGGCGTGAGCGGCGGCGGCGGCCAGCTCATTGGACTTGCCGATGACGAAGTGCTCGAACGTGTAGCGTTCGTTCAGCGGCTGGGTGGTCGAGTTGATCGCGGCCGGCGAGGCGGTGCTCGGCGCCGGTGCCACGAAAAAGTCCATCTGCGGCCGGCTCTGGCGATCGGCCAGGACCTGGAAGCTGATGGCGACGTCGCGATGCACCACGTCCCGCGCCAGCCGGGTCAGGATGGGAAGATGCTTGGTCTCGTTCCACTCAACCGCAAACTGGTCCGGTGCCCCGACAACGAGACGCTCATCATCGAGCGAAATCGCCTCGGTCGGTTCCAGCCAGCTGTGTATGGTGTGTTCGGGGAGCTCACGCGCGGCGGCTTCCAGAATCTGCTTCCACGCGTCTCGTGCGGACAACTGCATTTAGGCTCGAAACAGGTGAGGGTGAACCAAGGGCGAGGGATGTTACGGGCCGGTTGTGGAAAAGTCAAATGGAGCGGCCGAAGGCCGCGGCGTGGGGCGTGGGGCGTGAGGCATGGGGCTTGGGACATGCGTGAAGTGTCATTGCGAGGAGCACCCGGAGCGTTCGACGAAGCAATGACGCGCCCGCCCCACGCCCCACGCCTCACGCCCTAACTTGACCCATCCCCATCCCACACGCTAACTTCCCCGGCTCACTGGAGGAGTCGTCCGATGAAGCCGTCGTATCGTCCGCGCAACAAGCGCCGGATCGCCAAGCATGGATTCCGCGCCCGCATGGCCACGCGCTGGGGCCGAGCGGTGTTGTCGCGCCGGCGGAAGAAGGGGCGCAAGCGCCTCACGGTGTCGCTGCCGTCCAAGCACGGGAGCGCCTGACGGCGTCTGAGGGTCTCGCCCGGGCCGCTCGGCTCGGGCGGGCCGCCGACATTCGCCGGTGCCTCGCCACTGGACGGCGGCGGCGGTTCGAGCACCTCGAGATGATCTGGGCTGACAATGCAACGGGCCACCCGCGTCTGGGTCTCATCGTTCCGAAGTTCGGGGCGAACGCGGTGGCCCGTAATCGTTTGCGGCGCCGCCTCAAGGAAATCTGGCGCCGGGAGGTGCAGCCGGTGCAGCCTGCCTGGGATCTCATCATTCGCATTCGGCGCGAGGCCTACGCCCAGGGCTTTGCCGACCTGCGCCGCCAGCTGCTTGGCTGGCGCGACGCGGTGATCACCGGACGGTGACCGGTGCCGGACCTGCGCACCGTGCCGCGCCTGGCCCTGGCCGGGCTCATCCGCGGTTATCAACTGGTCATCTCGCCGGCCTTGCCTGCCGCCTGCCGCTTCACGCCCACCTGCTCCCAGTACGCACTGGAAGCCGTCCGGCGCTATGGCGTCTTCAAGGGCTCCTGGCTGGCCGCGCGGCGCCTCGCCAAGTGTCACCCGTTTCATGAGGGTGGCACCGATCCTGTTCCCTGAACCCGTGACCTGACAAGACATGGACCGTCGAGTCATCTGGGCCGTGGCGTTGATGATGCTCGTCGCGCTGTTGCCTACGTTCTTCTTCAAGCGCCCTCCGGCGGTCGACGGTCAACGGTCGACGGTCGACACGCAGCGATCGACAGTCGACAGTCCACAGTCGACAGCTGACGGTCAACGGTCACCGGTCGCCGGTCAACCCTCGACCGTAGACCGTCGACCGGCGACCGTTGACAGCAGTTTCCCCGCCGACACCGTCATCGTGTCCTCCCCGCTCTACACTTATCGCCTGTCGACCCGTGGTGCGGCGATGGTGGGAGCCGAGCTGGCCAACTATCGCACCATGGCCAGCGGCGACTCGGGCCGAGTGGAGCTGGTCCGGCCCGGTGAGCAGCTCTATGCGCTGGCCATCGTGAGCGGCAGCGACACGATGTCGCTGGCGGACTGGAGCTTCACGCCCTCGGCGCGCCAGGTGACAGTGGGCGACGCGCCCTCGCCGGTCACCTTCACGGGCAGCAACGGCAGCACCAGCGCGCGGATCACCTACACCTTCCACCCGGGCTACGGCTTCGATGTCGACGCCCAGGTTGGCGGCGTCGGCGTCAACGGCGGGCTCGCCATGATCGGGCTCGGCACCGGGCTCGAGAATACCGAGAAGGACTCGGCCCAGAATCTCACCAAGTATGCCCTGGTGGTGAAGAACAGCGGCGCCGACCGCACCGACTTCCGGTCGCTCGATCCCGGCGAGCGAAAGGTGCTGCCCGGCCCGTTTGAATGGGCGGCGGTCAAGTCCAAGTATTTCGTGGCCAGCGTCTTTGCCTTCGACAGCGGGTCGACCGCCGGCCGGCTGAGCGGTGTGACCGCCACCGTGCCGGCCTCCGCGACCAAGAATCCCACCGCGGTGCAGCTGGAAGCCACCCTGCCAGTGCCGGCGGCGGGCACCATCCACTTCCGCGGTTATGTGGGCCCGATGGAGTACGACCAGCTTCGCGCCATCGGGCACGATTTCGATGACGTGAACCCGTACGGCTGGCCTGGCGTCCGGACCGTGATTCGTTTCTTCGCCGTGCCGGTGCGCTGGCTGCTGGTGCAGATGCACAGCCAGCTCAACCTCACGTACGGCGTGGTGCTCATTCTCTTCGGCATCCTGGTGCGGGTGCTGCTCTGGCCGCTCAACCAGAAGGCCATGCGCGCCAACATGCGAATGCAGGAGCTGCAGCCCCAGATCAAGGCGGCGCAGGAGCGGCACAAGGACAACCCGCAGATGCTGCAGCAGGAGATGTTCCGGCTCTACAAGGAGTACGGCGTCAATCCGATGAGCGGCTGCTGGCCCATGATGCTGCCGATGCCCATCCTCTTTGCGCTCTTCTTTGTGTTCGAGAACGCCATCGAGCTCCGGGGGCAGGCCTTTCTCTGGCTGCCGGACCTGGCCCAGCACGACCCGCTCTACGTCATTCCCGTGCTCATGGGACTCTCGATGTGGGCGGTGAGCAAGGTGGGCCAGATGGGGATGCCGCCCAACCCGCAGATGAAGATGATGCTCTACGTCATGCCCATCATGATGACGTTCTTCTTCCTGCGCTTTGCGGCCGGGCTCAATCTCTACTACCTGGTGAGCAACCTCGCCAGCATCCCGCAGCAGTGGATGCTGGGCCAGGAGCGGAAGCGCCGCACGGCGCGCGCGATCGTGAACGTGGTGACGGATGACGGGAAGACGGGGAGAAAGAGGCGTGGGGCTTGAGGCATGGGGCGTGAGGTCCCCATGCCCCACGCCCCACGTCCCACGCCCATTACCATTCCCACATGCTCTCCTCTCCCATCGCCGCTCTCGCCACGCCGCCCGGCCGGTCGGCGCTGGCGGTGGTGCGGCTGGCGGGTCGGGGTGCCTTCGAGATCGCGGCCAGGGTGGTGAAGAATTTCCGCGCCGCGCCGAGGGTGGCCCATCTCGCCACTTTCATCGATGCTGACGGCCAGTCGATCGATCGCGGTATCTACCTCGTCTTTCCCGCTCCCCACAGTTTCAGCGGCGACGATACCGTGGAGTTCAGCTGCCATGGTGGCCTGAGCGCACCGGTCCGGCTGCTCGCCGCACTCCATGCCGCCGGCGCCCGGCCCGCTGCTCCCGGTGAGTTCACCCGGCGCGCAGTACTCAACGGCCGCATGGACCTTCTCCAGGCTGAAGCCGTGGGTGACCTCATCGATGCGACCGCGCCGGCCCAGGGCCGAGCCGCGCTGGCACAACTCGAGGGCAACCTCTCCCGGCGTATCCAG
>DASSHL010000355.1:0-2581 GCA_035692845.1 Gemmatimonadales bacterium | reverse complement strand
GTGCAGGATGCGAATGGCCATGGCGGACGGTAGCGCCTGCGCCTTTCCGCCGTCAATGCTGGTGGACGCGAGGGCGCTGAACAGCCTATCTTCGAGCGCACCCAGCGTGGAGACTTCGCCCATCATGCGTGTTGCTTTCCTCGGCCTCGGCGCCATTGGCGCGCCCATGGCCGCGCGCCTCAGCAGGGCCCACCAACTCGTAGTCTGGAACCGGACTGGCGCGCGCGCCGACGAATTCGCCGCGTCGCACGAGGCCCGCGTCGCGAAGACACCACGCGACGCAGCCGCAGGCGCTGACATCGTGATCACGTGCCTGCCCACATCCGCCGAGGTCGAGGCGTTGCTGGACGGACCCGACGGATTGCTTGCCGGATTGAGGCCGGGTGCGCTTCACCTCGACTGCACCTCGGGGGATCCAGCCACCTCCCGACGGATTGCCGCCCGGTTGGTGGAGCACCAGGTGGATTTCGCTGATGCGCCGGTGAGCGGTGGCACCAACGGCGCCGAAGCCGGGACGCTGACCGTGATGGTCGGCGGAAGCGACGCCGTGCTCCAGCGCGCATTGCCGGTGCTGCAGGCGTTCGGCAAGCGGATCGAGCTCATGGGGCCGATCGGGGCAGGGCATGCCATGAAGGCCGTCAACAACGCGCTGCTCGGCGTCAACATCGCAGCTCTCGGCGAGGGACTGGCCGCGCTGGTCAAGGCAGGCATCCCGGCCGCGAAGGCGGTGGAGGTGCTCAACGCCTCGAGCGGTCGCTCATTCGTGAGCGAGTACCTGGTGCCCGACCGCGTCCTTACGGGCGCCTATCCGCAGACATTCCGGCTGGCGCTGCTGCACAAGGACGCGGGCATCGCTCTCGACGTGCTCGAGGAGCAGCAAGTGGACGGCCCGGTGCTCGAGGTCGCCACCGATGTGCTGGGCGCGGCCCGTGATGCGCTCGGTGAGGACGCGGACTACCTCGAGGTCATCCGCCTCATCGAGCGGGAAGCCGGCGTGGAAATCCGCGCGTGACGGCGCTCGTGCGCGCTGCCACCGCGGCGGACGCCGAGTCGCTCCTTGCGCTGGTGGACGCGTTGGCGGACTATGAAAAATTGCCGAGGCCTGAAGCCGCGGCGCGGTCGCGGATCGTCGAGGATGCGTTCGGCGCCCGGCGGCGGGTCGAGGTCGTGCTCGCGCTCGACGCGAGCCGGCCGGTCGGCTATGCCCTGTTTTTCGAGACGTATTCCAGCTTTCTTGCGCTGCCGACCATGTACCTTGAGGACCTCTTTGTGCATCCTGACGCGCGCGGCGCCCGCCATGGCTACCGGTTGTTCCAGTCCGTGGCGGCGATCGCGGTCGAGCGGGGCTGCGGACGCATGGAGTGGAATGTGCTCAAATGGAACCGCCTCGCACGCGACTTCTATGAACGGCTCGATGCCGAGCCACTGGATGACTGGCAGATGTACCGCCTCGAGGGCGAACGCCTGCAGCGGGCGGCCGGCGCATGAGTGACTGGGCTGAAACCAGGCGGGTCGCGGCGTCGGTGATCGTGGCCGGCGGTGACGTCATCATCGGGGAGCTGCACCTCCAGCCGAGCGTCCCCTATCGCGATGGGCCCGAGTCGCCGCTGGAACTGCTGAACCGTGGTGACAACTTCTTCCCCCTCGCCCTGGCGGACGGTGGCGTGGCCTTTCTCTCCAAGGACACCGTGGCCGTCGTCTCCTGCGCTACGGCCGACATGCCGGCGCCCGATCCGGCGCGGCTCGGTGCATACTCACACGTTGAGATGGAAGTGCGCCTCTCGGGCGGGGATTATCGCGGCCGGGCTGACATCGAAATGCCGCCGACCCGCGGCCGGGCACTCGACTATCTCAACACCAGTGGCCGCTTTTTCGCGCTGGTGACGGGCACCACGATTCGTTTCCTCAACCGCTCGCACGTGCGGTCCATCCGCCCGCTCGACTGAGGTCTGCATTGGCACGACTCGACAAGCTCATCCAGCTGCTGGTGGACCAGCGCGCCGACCTGCTCCGGCTGACGACAGGCCAGCCGGCATCGCTCCAGACCAACGGCAGTGCACGCGCCGTGACGCGCGAACCCTTGACCGAGCAGCAGATCGTGGCGCTCATCCGCGAGATCGCGCCGGCTGCCGTGGCCACGCAGGTGCGCGAGGGCGCGACGCTGCGCTTCAGTTATAGTGCGCCGGCCGGGGCGGTGGATGCCGAGATGAGTGCTGCCGGCGGCGCAACGCAGGTCACGCTGCGCCCGGCGCCCGGCAGCCAGCGACCAGCAGCCAGCGACCAGTCGGATGTCCGCTCCTCGGCTGACTCGGAGGAAGCACGCGGGGCGCTCGACATCCTCCTGCGCGAACTGGCCACGTCGTCGGCCTCGGACCTGCACCTGCGCTCCGGCCAGCCGCCGGTCTATCGTCGGCATGGCGAGCTGGTGCGCTCGGAGGCGGCTGCCCTCGAGGCGCCCCGGCTCGAAGCGATGCTGCATGCCATCATGACGCCTGCCGTGATCGAGGAATTCGCCGAGAATAGTGACGCGGACTGGGCGTATGAGATCGCGGAGGTCGCGCGGTTCCGCTGCAACGCGGGG
>DASSHL010000354.1:0-6844 GCA_035692845.1 Gemmatimonadales bacterium | reverse complement strand
GTCCCGCGTCCCGCGTCCCTCAAGATCTCCGCCGCCGTCGGCACCCCGTTCCGCCTGAGCCACTCGCGGAGATGGCTCATCGGATGGCCCGCGAGCGAGAGCCCCGTCATCCGGTAATCGGCTTCCGTGAGTTCCACCGGGGTCATGGCAGGAAGTGGCGCCGAGGCGGCCACCGCGGGCGGCGCCAGGGGGCCCGCATCCCCTCGCTCGGCGGCGAGCACCGCCCAGAGCGCAGTGCGCCTTCTCCGTCGCGCTGGCGCGTCCGCAAACATGCCGTCGAACGCGCCCGCTTCCGCCAGCGCACGCAGCGTGCGGCGATCGAGCCCCGCGTGGACGACATCACTCACGCTCCGGTAGGCACGCGTGGCCGCACCCGCTTCGAGAATTTCCCGCGCCCGCGCCCCCAGTCCGCGCACGGTGCGGAGTCCCAGCCGCACCACCGGCCCCGTGCGGCCCGCTTCCATGGTGCAGTCCCACGCTGACCGCGTGAGGTCCACACCGCGCACCTCGACACCATGCCGCTTGGCATCTTCCACCAGCGTGCCCGTCGAGTAGAACCCCATCGGCTGGGCATTGAGCATCGCCGCGAGATATTCCGGCGCGTAGTAGTGCCGGAGATATGCCGATGCATAGACCAGGATGGCAAAACTGGCGGCGTGGCTTTCGGGAAAACCGTAATCCGCAAAGGCGTTGATCTGGTTGAAGATCTTCTGCGCCGTCTCTTCCGGGATGCCGTTCCGCTTCATGCCGGTAATCAGCTTGGCGCAGATGGCCGCCATCCGCTCGCGCGAGCGCTTGTGTCCCATCGCGCGCCGCAGCATGTCGGCTTCGCCGGGAGTGAAGCCGGCCGCGGTGATGGCCACCTGCATCCCCTGTTCCTGGAAAAGCGGCACGCCAAGGGTGCGCTTGAGAATCGGCTCGAGCGCGGGATGCGGATAGGTCACCGCCTCGGTTCCTGCCCTGCGCCTGAGATAGGGATGCACCATGTCACCCTGGATGGGACCGGGACGGATCAGCGCCACCTCCACCACGAGATCATAGAAGCAGCGCGGCTTGAGCCGAGGCAAGGTGTTCATCTGCGCCCGGCTCTCCACCTGGAACACGCCCACGGTATCGGCTCGGCACAGGTCGTCATAGACCGCCATGTCGCCGTGCGGAATGGTGGCAAGGTCGAGCGACACGCCCCGGGTGCGGCGAATGGCATGCAGGCATGCCTGCAGTGCGGTGAGCATGCCAAGCCCGAGCAGGTCGATCTTCACCAGGCCGACCGGATCGAGATCGTCCTTTTCCCACTGAATGACGGTACGTTCCGGCATGGATGCGGGCTCGATCGGGACAACCGTCGCCAGCGGCTCGCGCGTCAGCACGAATCCGCCCACGTGAATGGAGCGATGGCGGGGAAGGTTGTGGAGGGAGGCCGCTACGCGGTCGACGGCCGACGGCTTACGGTCAACGGTCGACGGTCCACGGTCGACCGTTGACTGTTGACCGTTGACCCTTCCTCCCTGCTCCGCCATCTCCGCGAGTACGTCCCCCTCCTCCGCCGAGTACCCCAGCACCCGCGCCGCATCGCGGATGGCGCTGCGCTCGCGCCAGGTGATCTGCTCGCATACCATCGCCGCGTGCGCTCGGCCATAGCGCTGATAGACATACTGGATGACGCGCTCGCGTTCCTGGTGGGCAAAGTCGAGATCGATATCGGGTGCCTCACGCCGGTCTTCACTCAGGAAGCGCTCGAACAGGAGCTCCATGGCGACGGGATCGATGGCGGTGATGCCGAGGCAGTAGCAGACGGCCGAGTTGGCAGCGGAGCCCCGGCCCTGGCAGAGGATGCCCTCGCGACGGGCAAAGCGCACGATGTCCCAGACAATCAGGAAATAGCCGGCGAAGTCGAGCCGCTTGATCAGGTCCAGCTCGTGCGTGAGCTGGCGGCGTTGCGCCAGGGTGATGTCCCGGCCCCAGCGCTCGCGCGCGCCCTGCACCACCAGGCGCGCGAGATATTCATCGGCGGTGACGCCGGGCGGCAGGGGAAAATCCGGCATGGCCGGCTTGAGATGCTCGAGGCGAAAAGCACAGCGTTCGCCGATCTCGACGCTCGCGTGCAGGCCCGTGGTGTCATGCTGCCAGCGCCGGGCGTGCTGGGCCGGGTGCTTGAGGTACCACTCGCCGCTGGGACGCAGCCGGCTCCCCATTTCCTCGAGCGTCCGCTGGTGGCGCAGTGCGGTGAGCACGTCATGCGTGCGCCACTCGTCAGGGTGAGCGTAGTGCACGTCGTTGGTCACCACCCACGGCACGCCGAGTGATCGCGCGATGCGCTGGAGCGCAGGCACCACGACACGTTCTTCTTCCAGGCCGTGGTCCCAGCACTCGATGGCAAACCGGCCATCGAACATGCCCATGAGCTGCGCCGCGGCCATACGCGCGGCGGCGTCATTGCCTCGCGCCACCAGCGCCGGCACCCGTCCCCGGAGGCAGCCGCTGAGCGCAAAGACGCCGGCTGCATGCTCGGCAAGAAGTTCTGGTGTCACCGCCGGCTCGCCGCGCGGCATCTCCATCCGGCTCTGCGTAATCAACTGGCAGAGGTTGCCGTAGCCCTCGCGCGATTCGGCAAGCAGGGTGAGATGGGTGAGTTCATCATCCCACAGCACCGTGAGCTCGGTACCGAGAATGGCCGCGAGCCCTGCCTCGCGCGCCGCCTCGGCGAACTGTACCGCCCCGCCCATCTCGTTGTGGTCGGTGAGCGCGAGCGCGCGGTAGCCCAGTGCACTGGCGCTCTTCACCAGCCGCTCGGGCGTGGACGCACCGTCGAGGAGGGAGAAGCAGGAGTGGGTGTGGAGTTCGGTATAGGGCATGGGGCTTGGGGCTTGGGGCTTGTGGCTTGGGTTTGGGGCTTCGGACTTACGACCTCCCACGTCCCAAGCCCCACGCCTCACGCCCTTCAGTCATTCCATCCCTCCACCCACCACCGTCCCGTGCCGCGGGCGTGATAGATGAGCAGTGAGCCGCGGGGAGTGTCGCAGTACCAGTATTCGCGATCATAGGGCTGGTCCCACCACGCGCCAGCCAGGTGCTCGGGACCCGTGGCGCGGGTCACCACCCAGCGGCGCCCTTCCCAGCGAATGGCCGCGGGTTTCCCGTGCCGCCGCCGCACTGCCACCGGCATTGGCGGCGTGAGCAGGCGAGTGGACGCCTCGGTGGCGCTCGGCGCCGCACCCTCCATGCTGGCGGGACGGTCGGCCCAGATGGCGCGATCCTCGATGCGGTGTCCCCGGTCCACCAGCAGCGGCCGCACCACTGCCTCCACGCCGAGCCCTGCACGAAGCCGGGCAAAGACACCCTCCATGGCGGTGGGATCCTTCCAGGTGGGACGGAGCAGGTCGCCCTGCTCATCGGAAAGCGGGACCGCCTCGCGCACCGTGATGGCGAGCGCGCGCACCGGCGCAGTGAGTGCGCATGCTTCCAGCGCAGCTCGGCATTGATCAAAGAGCGGCGCCGCGCGTGCAACGGGACGCGCGAGTGCCACCAGCAGTTCATGCGGCGCCGCGCGATCGAGCACCAGCGTCAGCACCACGGCGGCAATTGCTTCACCCTTCAGGGCGGAGTCGCGCACCAGCCGCTCGAGCGCGGGCGTGAGCAGGAAGAGCACCGGCTCGAGCGTCGTCACCGGATCGGGAAGTTCCACCGTGACTGCGGCTGCCGCGGCAATGGCGGCGAGCACGGGGCGGCGATCATCCTCGCCGCGCGCGAGATGCCAGGCGCGGAGCCCGTCGTCACCCCAGCGGCGTTCGACTTCGCCGGCGGGCAGTGCTGCCAGCGCACCGGCCGTGACGATGCCCAGCGCCGAGAGTGCCGCGCGGAGTTCCTCGTCCATGGGAATGAGCGTGAGCGGGGCTCGGCGCAGCAGCCGCATGGATCCGCCTGGCGGCACCAGGTGCGCCGAACGGTTGTTGGGCCAGCGGAGCATCGTGGCCACGTGCGCAGCGATGCAGGTATCGGCCGAGGCCACCCGGGAGCGCGGATGATATTTCTGCGCCAGTGCGAGCAGCCGCCTGAGCAGGGCGCGTTCGCCACCCAGCTTCTCGAAGCCGCTGGCGCCGATCCACCAGACACCGGGCGCGCCGGTGGCGGCCGTTACCTGCGGGCTCAGGTCCACCAGCTGGCCGGTGACCATGGTGACCGCGCGCGCAATGACACGATCATCCCAGGGAAGGACGTCGAGCGTGGCAGAGGCCGCTTCCACGGCGGCGCGCGCCGCGTTCAGTGTCATGCCGGGCGTGACGCCGGCGAGACGGGCGGCAGAAGACACCATGCGCACGCGGGCGCCGTCGCTCAGGGCGCGGTGGGCATCATCCCACGCGTCCGTACCGGGAAGGTGCGTGACGTCGGCGCTCCACACCGCGCCGATCGGGAACCTCGGGATGCGCACACAGGCGACGCGCCACGACGATCTCACGTTCCACCTCCACGGTGCGGGGCGTGCGGCCGCGCACGGCCACGGTCACGCCCCGAAGCGAGCCGCTGTCACTGGTGCGGCTCACGATCAGCGACGCGTCGTGTTCGCGCGCGATGCTGGCCAGCCGGACGGTGATGGCGTGCGGCAGGACGGGACCGCCGTCCAGGATCACGATGGGAAAGGCACCGCTCCGGAGCAGGAGCTCGCTGCACCAGGCGGCGCGGGCGGGATCGGGAGGGCGGATGACCCAGAGACCGTCATCATCCGCCCGGCGCGCCAGGTGCGCCCAGTCCCGGGGGTTGAGGGTGCGCTCGGCGTCGATATAGGCCACCAGCAGTTCCTGCTGGATGGCGCCTTCCACCAGGCGGCGGAGCAGCGTGGTGCGGCCGGAGCCGGCCGGACCGGTGATCTCGGTGATGAGCCCCCTGGGCAGGGTGCCGCCCAAGGCGTGGTCCAGCGGCGCCCAGCCGATGGCCACCCCGTCCGGCTGGGCCGACGAGGGGATGACCTGGGCGAGTTCCTGGCGCAGCTCAGCGAGCGACATGATGACCCCGAAGAAAAACCGAACATCGGGGACAACATACAGCCCGCCGGGCAGGGGCGCCAGCGGGCTATTGGTCAACGGTCAACGGTCGACGGCCCTCGCGTCATTGCGAGGAGGGGCCCTCGGCCCCGACGAAGCAATCGGGTCGCTTGGATCGGGTGCGGGCCACCCGATTGCTTCGCGCCTTCGGCGCTCGCAATGACTCATGACTCTCGACCTCTCGACCCCTCGACCCCTCGACCTCTACGGCTGCACCACCACACTATCCACGAAGAAGTCAGTCGCGCCGAAGCAGCTGGTCGGCAGGCCCCGGTGCTCCTCATAGAACACCAGCACCCGCTTCCCCACTGCCGGTCGCAGGGTGGCCAGCAGGTCCTTGTCCCGCACGCTGAAGTGCCAGGTCTCTGGCGGCACACCCGGCGCCGAGGTGATCAGCAGTTCACCCTCGTGGGTCTTGCAGAGCCAGCCGCGGTCCTCGAACACCTGCAGGTAACCCGCCTTGCTCCCTTCGGAGTAGGCGTAGTTGGCCATGATCGTGGTGTAGATGGCGAAGCCCAGCACCAGCACGAGCAGGACACCGAGCCAGATCAGCTCCAGCTTCCGCTTGAGCCGGCGACGGCGCTCGGCTTTGGCGTCAGCGCTGGCAACAGCGGGCTCATCAGCTGGTTCGGGCGACGGTGGCGGCATTTCCGGCGGCGGTGTCGTCATGCGTCAATCATACTCTCAGCCAGCCACGGCGGCGATACTGGCGATGATCCGGTCGGGGGTGATGCCGCTGGCCTCCACCACCTCACGATTGAACTTGCCGGTCTCCACCAACCAGCCGCGCATCCCGGCCGCCTGGGCTCCGCCCACGTCGGAACGAATGTCGTCACCCACCATGATGACATCTGTCGCAGTCATGCCATCGCCGAATGACGCCAGCACCTGGCGGTAGAATTCGGCGCTGGGCTTTCCCGCGAGCACGGATTCCCGTCCGGTGGCATACTCGAGTGCCGCCACGTAGCCGCCGCAGTCCATGGTGAGCCTGACGCCGTCGTGCCAGTAGCGGTCGCGCGAGAGGGCCAGAAACCGGGCGCCCGCCATGAGATGGGTGAATGCTTCCTGGAGGAGCGCATCGGTCCACTCCCGGCCCAGGTCACCCAGGACAACGGCGTCCACGTGGCCGGACGCGGGCGTGCCGCTGGTTCCCCCTGCCAGGGCGAACTGCCCCAGGTCTTCCAGCGCCTCACGCGGCACGAACGGTGCTACCCACTGAGCACCGGCGTGCGCCAGCCAGGATGCGCCGGCGAGCGTAGCGGTGAAGATTTCATCAGGTGCCACGTCCAGGCCGTAGCGTGCCAGGCGTTCGCCAATGAGACGCCGGGAGCGGCTGGTGGTGTTGGAGACGCAACGGAACGGGATACCGGCGCGTCTCAACGCTGTCAGCGTTGCAGAAGCACCGGGAATCGCGGCATTGCCCTGATACAGCGTGCCGTCCAGATCGAAACACCATGCCCTGGGAGCAGTCACGTGCGGGTTCTTCCTGTTGTCGCTGTCATTCTTGCGGGCTCACTGACGCATCCGCCGGCCGACTGGCCGTTTGCCGTCGGCGAGACGCTGCACTATGAAGCCAAGCTCGGCTACTTCCCC
Organism: Gemmatimonadales bacterium; assembly: GCA_035692845.1. GTDB lineage: Bacteria > Gemmatimonadota > Gemmatimonadetes > Gemmatimonadales > GWC2-71-9 > CAMLHP01. The sequence goes on along the minus strand of DASSHL010000354.1, from coordinate 215 downwards.
GCCGGCACTGCCGAGCTCCAGGTAGCACGGACGGCCAGCCTGCGCGGCAAGCCGGCGGTGGTGTTTACGCTCAATGCGGCCGGCGGCCCGCCGGGCCTCAAGTCCAGCTGGGACCTGACCTCATGGGTCGAGTCGTCCAGGTTCGCCTCGCTGCAGTTCCATCGTCATATGGATCTTGCGGGACGGGTGACCGACGAACAATGGCAGATCCTGCC
>DASSHL010000353.1:0-7110 GCA_035692845.1 Gemmatimonadales bacterium | reverse complement strand
GGGGCATGAGGCGAAGAAAGGCACGAGACCCGCGACTTGCAACTCGCGACCCCCACGCCCCACGTCCCACGCCCCATGCCTCCGTTTCAGCCCTCAGCGCCTAGCTCCAATACCGTAATATTCCTGTTCGTAAACACACAGATATCCGCCGCGATTTCGAGCGAACGCTGCACGATGTCGCGCAGGGCGATGTTCTCCACCGACAACAGGGCGCGGGCCGCGGCCAGCGCAAAGTTGCCGCCCGAGCCAATGGCGGCAATCCCGTCATCGGGCTCGATCAGCTCGCCACTGCCGCTCACCACAAAGGAGTGCTCGGTGTCGGCGAGCACCAGCAGTGCGTCGAGCCGCCGAAGTACGCGGTCGCTCCGCCAGTCCTTGGCCAGTTCCACGGCCGCCCTCGGAAGGTTGCCGGGATAGCGATCGAGCTTCTCCTCAAATTTCTCGAAGAGCGTGAGCGCGTCCGCCACTGAGCCGGCAAAGCCCGCCAGGACCCGGCCAGCCTTCAAGGTGCGCACCTTGACCGAGCGCGCCTTCATCACCGTCTCGCCGATGGTGACCTGGCCGTCACCACCGAGCGCCACGCGGCCGTCCTTCCGGACCGCGATGATCGTCGTGCCGTGAAACTCCTGCATGCGTGCTCCGCTCACCCGGCCCGCGGGTGCGCCTGCTGGTAAACTTTCTTCAATCGTTCAACACTCGTGTGCGTGTAGATCTGCGTAGTGCTGAGGGAGGCATGACCCAGCAGCTCCTGCACCGCCCTGAGGTCCGCGCCCGCATCGAGCATGTGGGTCGCGAAGCTGTGGCGCAAGGAGTGGACTCGGAGTTCACCCCCGCCCACACCGTCGAGCAACCGGTGCATGGCGCGCTGGATGCTGCGCGGCGTGAGGCGCTTGCCCCGCCGGCTCAGGAACACCGCTTGGCGCTCGGCCTCACGCTTCCGCGCCGGCTCCTCCCGGAGGGCAAGGTAACGACGCAGGGCCAGCACTGCCTTGGCGCCTACCGGCACGATCCGCTCCTTCCGCCCCTTGCCCAGCACCCGTGCCTGGTCCGACAGGAGATCGAGCGCGCGCAAGTCCAGGCCCGCCAGCTCCAAGAGCCGCATGCCGGTGGAGTAAAACAGCTCCAGCATGGCGAGGTCTCGCACCGCCTCGAAATCATCGCCCTCCGTGCGCGCTTCGGCGTATTCAAAGAGCTGCTCAGCCTGGCGCTGTTCGAGGTAGCCCGGCAGTCGCTTGTCGAGCTTGGGGACGCGCGCCGCGCGCGGTGCGGCATTCACGACATCATGGTGATCGGCAAGGTAGCGGTAGAAGCTCCGCACCGCGCTCAGCCCGCGCGCCGCAGAGCGCTTGGCGAGCCCCCGGCGCTGCATGTCGGCGAGAAAACCGCGAATCCCCAGCCGATCGACCGTGGCCCAGGTCCACTCACCGTAGTGCCGGTCGCAGAACTCCTGGAATTGCGCGAGGTCCCGCCGATAGGCCGCCACCGTGTTGGGGCTCTGCTGGCGCTCCTTCTCGAGATGAACGAGAAACGCCGCGATCTCCGGGCGAGGCGAGCCGGCCTTCACAGCTCTGCGCTCCACGCGCGCAGGTCACCCAGGGCGCGCTCGGCCAGTAGTTCGCGCTTCCGGTCCTTCTTCACCTTTCCCGGCAGCGGATCGAGCAGGCCGAAGTTGGCGTTCATGGGCTGGAAGTGCGAAGGGTCGGCGTCCCGCAGGTAGCGGTAGAGCCCGCCGAGCATTGTCGTGGGCGGCGGGACGATGGCTGGCTTGCCGCCCAGCACGCGCGCCAGGTTGATGCCGGCCACGAGCCCGGTGCCGAGCGATTCGGTGTAGCCCTCAACGCCGGTGAGCTGGCCCGCAAAGAAGAGCGTGGGATCGTCGCGAGTCGAGAGTCCGGCGCCAAGCGTGGCGGGGCTGTTGAGATAGGAATTCCGGTGGATGCTGCCATAGCGCAGAAACTCCGCGTGCTCGAGCCCGGGAATCATGGCGAAGACCCGCCGCTGTTCCGGAATGCGGAGCCGGGTCTGGCACCCGACCAGGTTCCACATCTGGCCTGCGGCATCTTCGCGCCGCAGCTGCAGCACCGCGTGCGCCTCGCGCCCCGTGGCTGGAACGGTGAGCCCCACCGGCTTCATGGGACCAAAGCGCGGCGTCTCGCGCCCGCGACGTGCCATCTCCTCCACCGGCATGCAGCCCTCGAAGTACGGGACGGCATCGAAGTCATGCCCCGAGAACTGGTCACCGGCAACGAGCGCGTCGATGAATGCCTCATACTGCTCGCGCGACATCGGCGCGTTGAGGTAATCGTCGCCGCCCTTGCCATAGCGCGAAGCCGCGAAGAGCTGCGCTCGGTCCAGTGACTCGCCGCTCACGATGGGAGCAATGGCATCGTAGAATGCCATCGCGCCAGTGCCCAGCCGCCCGGCGATGGCGCTCGCGAGCGCATCCGACGTAAGCGGACCAGTGGCGATGACGCCAGGCGAGGGCAACGACGTTACTTCGCCTTCGAGTACGGTGATGCGGGGGTGGGATCGGAGCTTGCCATCCGCCAGTGTCGAGAAGATCTCGCGGTCCACGGCAAGCGCACTGCCGCCCGGCACCCGCGCGTCGTCGGCAAGGGGCAGCAGCATCGAGCCGAGCTCGCGAAGCTCCGCCTTGAGGAGCCCGTGTGCGTTGCTGACATCCATCGACTTGAAGGTGTTGCTGCAGACCAGCTCCGCCAGCCGGCCGGTCTGGTGGGCTGGCGTCGGCACGGCCGGGCGCATTTCGCAGAGCGTCACGTCCAGGCCGCGCTCGGCGAGCGCCCAGGCGGCCTCGCTCCCGGCGAGGCCGCCACCCACTACGGTGACCTTCACGCCAGCGCCGATTCCTCGGGCTCGGCCACGATCACCTTGTTGCCGCACTTCATGCACGTGAGCGTTTCGCCTTCGGCCTTGTTCTTCTTCCGTTCCATCCCTTCCCAGCCGCACTCGGGGCAAGTCTCCTTGACCGGCTTGTTCCAGGTGGAGAAGTCGCAGTCGGGATAGCGCATGCAGCCCCAGAACGACTTGCCCCGCTTGGTACGGCGCTCGGCAATGTCCCCGCCACACTTGGGGCACTTGATGCCGATCGGGATGGAGCGGGTACCCTTGCACTCGGGGTAACGGGTGCAGGCAAGGAACTCACCAAAGCGTCCCGTCTTGATGACCATCGCCGCGCCGCAGAGATGGCACTTCTCGTCGGTGGGCCGGTCTGGCGCCTTGTCCTTCTTGAGCGACTTCACGTAGTCGCAGGTTTCCTTGTAATTCACGCAAGCCAGGTAGGGCCCGAACCGCCCAGTGCGAAGCTCGATCTTCGAGCCGCACTTGGGACACTTCTCCTGCTCCAGCTTCTTCGAGTCGAGGCCATGCGCCTCGGCTACGAGCGCCGTGAGATCCACCGCCGCAAGCGACCGCGTGAACGGCCCGTAGAATTCGCGCAGCACCGCCTGCCAGTCCTTGCCCTCTTCCTCGATCTGGTCCAGCTCTTCTTCCATGCGGGAGGTGAATTCCACATTGAAGATGTCGGGGAATTCCGCCACCATCATCTTCTCGACCGTCTCGCCCAGGTCGGTGGGATGAAAGCGTCGCTGCTCCAGCTTGGCGTACTCCCGCGCAGTGAGCGTCGACACGATGGCGCTGTAGGTGGACGGCCGGCCAATGCCCAGACGCTCGAGTTCCTTCACCAGGCTGGCCTCGGAGAATCGCGGAGGCGGCTCGGTAAAGTGCTGCGACGGCGTGACGGACAGTACCGTGACCGTATCACCCTCCGCCAGCGGCGGAATGGGCGGCAAATCGTCCATGGACTTGCCCTCTTCCGCCTCACGCCCTTCCAGGTAGACGCGGTGGTAGCCGTCGAAGATCAGCACGGAGCCGGTGGCGCGGAAGAGATAGTCGCCGATCTCGAAGTCCACGATCGTCATGTCATAGACAGCGGGCATCATCTGCGACGCCACGAAGCGCTGCCAGATGAGCTGATACAGCCGGTACTGGTCGGCCTCGAGGAAGCGCTGCAGCGACTCGGGCCGGCGCATCACGTCGGTGGGCCGCACCGCTTCGTGCGCGTCCTGCACCCGCTGCTGCTTCTTGGCCGAATACACATTGGGCGCGTCGGGCAGGTAGGGCTTGCCGTACTCCTTGCCAATGAACGCGCGCGCCGACGCGACGGCCTGGTCCGACACGCGCACGGAGTCGGTACGCATGTAGGTGATGAGGCCGGTCGGGCCGTCCTCACCGATCTCCACGCCTTCGTAGAGCCCCTGCGCCGCGCGCATGGTGCGGCGGCTGGAGAAGCCCAGCTTCTTGGCAGCTTCCTGCTGCAGCGTGCTGGTGGTGAACGGCGCAGCGGGCCGCTTCCGGCGCTGCTTCTTCTCGACACTGGAGACGACAAACGGCTTGCCGCTCACGGCCTTCACGACAGCGGTGGCCGCCTTTTGATCGTGCAGTTCCGGCTTGTGGCCCTTGATCTTGTGCAGCGACGCCTCGAACTGCTGGCCGGCTTTTTCGCACTGGGCCTCGATGGTCCAGTATTCCTGTGGCTTGAACGCGCGGATTTCGCGCTCGCGCTCCACGATGAGGCGGAGTGCCACGGTCTGGACGCGTCCCGCCGAAAGACCGGTCTTGATGGTCTTCCAGAGAATGGGACTCGCCTTGTAGCCCACCAGCCGGTCCAGCACCCGGCGCGCCTGCTGGGCGTCCACCTTGGCCTGGTCAATGTCGCTGGGCGAACGGAGCGCTTCCTGGATGGCGTCCTTGGTGATCTCGTGAAAAAGAATGCGCCGCGTGGGCACGCCACTATCCAGCTGGGTGGCCACGTGCCATGCAATCGCTTCGCCTTCGCGGTCCGGGTCGGTGGCGAGCAGGACCTGGCTGGCCGCCCTGGCGGCCTTCTTGATATCACTCAGCGTCTGGGTCTTGCCCTTGATGGTGACGTACTCGGGCTGGAACGTCCGGCCCTTCTCGTCGATGTCGACGCCGAGCTTGCGTGTTGGCAGGTCGCGGAGGTGTCCCACCGTGGCCTTCACCGCATAACCTCGGCCCAGATACTTGCCGATGGTCCGCGCCTTGGTGGGGGATTCCACGATGACCAGGGCGTCACCCGGGCGCACGGTGGTACCGTTGCCACGGGCGGAGGCGCCGGCCTTGGCATGCTTGGCGGGCGCGGCTTGCCGCGCCCCTGCGGAGCGCTTGGTCGCCTTGGTGGCCTTGGCGGGCGCGGCACGCCGAACCCCTGCAGCCGCCTTGGCCTTCCCTCCCGTCTTTCCGGCTTCCCGGCTTCCCGTCTGTTTCTTTGCCATGACACCAATCTGGCCCCGCGGGGCCGTCAGAAGTACAACCGATCGGGGTAGCAAGAAAACGCGCCTGTCACGACCTTGGCAAGGCGACCTCCGCTAACCCATTCAAATCTAATTAGTTACCATCCAGCGTACCGACGAGCGAGCTCGCAGACGAGCCTGGCGACGCTGACCGGATCATTTGCTGCGTTGGAAACCACCACGTCTGCCTGCCGGTAGAATGCCTCGCGCTCTTTCATTAGAACAGTGAGGGGGTGGTCGACGGTCAACGGTCGACGGTCGACGGTCGACCGTCGACTATCCAGCGCCACGCGCTGAGCCGCCACTTCCACCGGAACCGTCAGATAGATAATGAAAGCGGGTTCCCGCGCCTCCTCCATCGCCCCGGGCTGGGCCGCCCAACCCCCGCCTGGCGCCAATACCGCTGGCTCAGCGCCCAGCGCCAGGCGCATCGCGCTTCGCTCCAACTCCCGGAAGCCGGTCTCTCCCCGGGCCTCGAAGATCTCCGGGATGGTCTGAGCAGCCACGCGCTCGATCTCGTCATCCACGTCGACAAAGGGCGCCCCAAGCTGCGCCGCGGCCAGCCGGCCGACGGTTGTCTTGCCACTCCCCGGCAGCCCTACCAGCACCACATGGCGCCTCACTGGGCGGCGTGCCCTTCATGGCGCCAGCGTTCTCCCAGCGCCGCGACGTATCCATCGTAATTCCGCCGCATCTCGGCGAGCGAGTCACCGGCAAACTTTTCCAGCATGGCATCCGCCAGCACCAGCGCCACCACGGCTTCGCCGATGATACCAGCGGCGGGAACGGCAGTGACGTCCGACCGTTCGCTCTGCGCGTTCGCGGGCTCACCGGTACGGAGGTCCACCGTGCGAAGCGGCTGCATCAAGGTAGCGATGGGCTTCATCGCGAGCCGCACGACAATCGGCTCGCCGGTGGTGATACCGCCCTCGAGTCCGCCGGCCCGATTGCTGGTGCGACGATACCCGCCGCGCGGATCGCCGGCCGGAGCGCCCGGGTCTCTGGTGATCGGATCATGCACTTCCGACCCAGGCCTCCGGGCCGCCGAGACGCCAAGACCGATCTCTACCGCCTTGATGGCGGGAATGGCCATCAGCATGCTGGCGAGCCGGCCATCGAGCTTCCGGTCCCAACTCACGTGACTACCCAGGCCGACGGGCACTCCCGATGCGATCACCTCGACCTCACCGCCCAGCGTGTCACCGGCGGCCTTGGCCTCGTCAATCCGCTGGACCATCTGCGCCGACGCGCCTGGGTCGAGGCAGCGCACCGCTGACAGGTCGGCCGTTGCATTGACTGGTGATGGCAGCGGATCCGGAGTGGTCGCCTCGATGCCGCCCAGCGAGACCACGTGGCTTCCGATCGCAATGCCAAATTCCTCCAGCAGCCGGCGCGCCACCGCACCTGCGGCCACACGCGCGGCGGTTTCGCGCGCGCTGGCGCGTTCAAGGATGTCGCGCGCGTCCAGGCGGTCATACTTGAGCACACCGGACAGATCGGCATGGCCCGGGCGCGGCCGCGCCACGCGCCGGCGCCGCAGCTCGCCGCTGTCGCTCACCGCCTCGTGCGCCATCACGTCTTCCCAGTTGGCCCAGTCGCGGTTGGGGATGAGCATGGCGAGTGGCGAACCCAGCGTTTGGCCCGCGCGCACGCCCGAGAGCCACTCGATCCGATCCTGCTCGATCTTCATCCGGGCACCGCGGCCGTAGCCCTGCATCCGCCGGCCCAGTTCGTGGTTGACCATCTCCGCCGACAGGGCCAGCCCGGCGGGCAGTCCCTC
>DASSHL010000352.1:0-10761 GCA_035692845.1 Gemmatimonadales bacterium | reverse complement strand
TCGGAGTTCATGCCGGGCTTGAGCAGCTTCTGCTGGTTCTCGATGCGGATCAGCACCGGGAACATGGTCACGTTCTGCTGCACTTCGGCCAGCGGCTCGATCTTCAGCACTTCGCCCTCGAACGGGCGGTTGGGGTACGCGTCCACGGTGACCGTGGCGCGCATGCCCGGCTTGATCTTGCCGATGTCGGTCTCGTCCACCAGCGTCTTGACCTGGACGAGGTCAAGGTCCGCCATGGTCAGCAGGATGGTGCCCTCGCCCACTGCGCTGGTGGGCGAGCTGATCACGGCGCCGCGCGACACCAGCAGGGAGATGATCGTGCCGCTGATCGGGGCGAGCACCTTGGTGTCGTCGAGCTGGTCCTGCGCTGTTTCGACCGAGACGCCCGCGCGCACCACCGCCGACTTGGCGCTGGCGAAGTCGAGGGCCGCCTGCTCGTGCTCTTCCTGGGTGATGGACTGCGTCTTGAAGAGATCGTCCGCCCGGCGCTTCTTCGATTCCGCGTTGGTGAGCTGGGCCTTGGCGACCTCAAGCTCCGCCTGCGCCTGCGCCAGGTTGTTCCGCGGCACCCGCTTGTCGACTTCGACCATGAGGTCGCCGCGCTTCACTTCCTGGCCCGTCTGGACATGGATCTCCAGGATTTCACCCGAGGCCTTGGACTTGACCTCGACCACCGTATCGGGCTGGATGGTGCCTGCCGCCTGTGCCGACACGACGATGTCGCGCCGCTCGACCGGCACCGCCTGGTAGGCGACCTGTTTCTGTTCCTTCTTGCAGCCCGCCACAACAACGAGGGCCAGCAGGCTCGCGACAACGGTACGATTCGACATCAATGCTTTCCCTCGGTCTGGAAGTCCTGCGCAACCTGGCCGTCCTTGAGGTGGACCTGCCGGTCGGCATGTTCGGCGATATCGTGTTCGTGGGTGACCAGCACGATGGTCTGGCCCCCGCGGTGCAGCGCCTCGAAGAGCGCCATGATCTCGATGCTGGTGGCGCTGTCGAGGTTACCCGTCGGCTCGTCGGCCAGGAGAATGCTGGGCTGGTTGACGAGCGCCCGGGCCACTGCCACGCGCTGGCGCTGGCCTCCGGAGAGCTCGTTGGGCTTATGCTGCATCCGCTCGGCCAGTCCCACTCGCGTGAGCGCGTCAGTGGCCATCTCCTGCCGCTCCTTCGCCCCGATGCCGGCGTAGATCAGCGGCAGCTCCACGTTATGAAGCGCCGAAGCGCGCGGCAGCAGGTTGAAGGTCTGGAAGACGAACCCGATCTCCTTGTTCCGGATGCGAGCGAGTTCATCATCCCCCAGCTCGGAAACACGGTGACCGTTGAGCCAGTACTCGCCTGCACTGGGGCTGTCCAGGCACCCGATCATGTTCATCAGGGTGGACTTGCCCGAGCCCGACGGGCCCATGATGGCCACAAACTCGTTGCGCCGGATGGTGAGGTCCACGCCCCGGAGCGCACGCACCACTTCGCCGCCCATGTCGTACTCGCGCTGCAGGTTGCGCACGACGATCACGGCATCCCGCGGCACATCCGACGGCAGGAGCGCCATGCGCTCCGCCGTGTCCATGACTGCCATCATAGGCTCCGTCCGATCAGCGCTTCAATCTGCGCCTTGGCGCGGAGGTAGCCGAAGCGGGCATTGACCGCGTCGACCTCCGCCTGGTCGAGGGCTTCCTGCGAAGTGAGGATATCCACGATGGTGGAGGCACCGAGGCGATACCGCTCCTGCTGCACCCGCAGGTCCTCCTCGGCGGCCTTGACGCTGACCTGGGTGATCTCGATCTGGGTGCGCGCGGCCTCGAGACTGGCCAGCTGCGACGTGAGATTGGCGGAGACCTGGCGTGATGCATCAGCGGCCTGGGCTTCCGCCGTCCGCGCCGAGTTCTCGGCGGTGTTGATGCTCTGCTCCCGCTGGAAGCGGTTGAAGATGGGCCACGAGAGCGAGAGACTCGCGCCCCGGCTGTCGTAGAAGCTGTAGTCCCGCGAGCTGCTGCCGCTCAGGCCGACATTGCCCGAAAGGGACAGGGTGGGCCAGTAGCCCGAGCGGGCGCTCCGGATTCCCGCCTGGGCCGCGACCGCACTCGCCTCTGCTGCCTGCACCTGGGGCGACTGCGACTCGGCCTCGGCGCGCAGCGCGGCGGTGTCGAGGGGCGACGTAATCACGTTGTAGAAACTCGAATCATCGGCGGCCGCGATGCGGCCAGTCATGCCGACCAGCCGGGCCAGGCCCGCTTCTGCCGACGCCAGCTCTGCCTGAGCCTGGATGAGCTGGAGCTGTGCCGTACCCAGTGTCACGCGCGAACGCAGGGAGTCGGAGCGGGTCGCGGAGCCGGCGTTCAGCTTGTTGATGGAAACCTTGAGCTGCTCTTCCGCCCGCTGCACACTCGCCTGGCGCACGCTGAGGAGCTCGGCTGCTGCGCGGGCATCGAGGAACTGGTTGGTAGTCGCGAGCCGCTGCTGATAGCGCGTGTTGACCAGCGAAGCGTCGGCCGCCGTCTGGCTCGCGCGTGCCGACTTGGAATCGGCGCTGCGCTGGAAGCCGTCGAACAGCGTGACGCTGGACCGAAGCGACGAGCTCACGCTGCCGCTGGAGCTGCCGACGGCGAGGCCGGTATTGGGGTCCACCCGCGATGGGACGCCCGAGTAGTTCTGGTTGCCGCTCGCACTCAGGTCGAGGCTGGGCAACCAGGCGCCCTTGGCGCTGCGCACCCGCGCCGCCGCATTGTCCACGGCAGCCTCGGCCTGGATCACGCCCGGCTGTGTGCGCAGCGAGAGCGCGATGGCCTCGTCCAGCGTGATGGAGCGCCGCGTGCTGTCCGCGGTCTGGGCGGCGAGCGGTGACGCTGCCGCGAGGAGTACCAGTGCCAGGATCTTAGTGCGCATCTCTGCCATTCGAGGTTGAGTCGTTCTTCCGGCCAAGGTCGGAGAACGTCTGTTGCTGTTCGGGGGTGAGCTGGGCCCGGATCTCCGAACGGATCTGCTTTCGCAAGGTTTCAAAGGGTGGCGCCACTGCCGCACGCATCGAATCCATCGTGGGATGGTGCCGCTCCAGGATGCTGCGGACGCTGTCGCGCTGGGCCGGCGTCAGATCGAGGCGCTGGCTCAGGAATTCGAGGTAGCCGCTCGGACGATGCTGCTCGCGCGGCAGCACGTGAATGCCACTGCGCTCGGCGATGGCCACGCCGCCCACACCGACGACCAGGCCGGCCACGAAGACGGCAATCAGCAACACGACCGCATTGCGTCGAGGGGTGGCCATCTCAGCGACCCTCCACCACGGCGGCAAGCAGGTTGTCGCTGCTGGCACCCTGCGCCGAGGAGACAAGCACGGCCGGAACCCCGGCCGAGCCCACGGCGTCGGCGAGCGAGGCCTCACTGGTGGTGGTCGGGGCGAGCCGCAACCACATGGCCAGCGCCAGCGCCACTATTGCGGCGGCCGCGAGCCCCGGCCGCAGCCAGGTGTTGAGCACATCCCAGCTCGACCGGCGCGGCTCGGCCGCCAGCAGCGCCATCGTGCGGTGCACGAAATCATCGTGCGCCGGCACATGCAGGCCGGTGCGCAGCAGCTGTCCCAGCTGCTCGTCCGGCGCGTGATCAAATGGATTGCTCATTGCCCTACCTCCAGGAACGGCGCCAGGTCGGCCCGCAGTGCCCGCCGTGCATGAAAGACATCCGAACGTACGGTGCCCTCGGGAACACCCAGGGCTTCAGCGATTTCGGCGTGCGCATACCCTTCCGCATCGAACATGGTGATCGCGATGCGCTGCCGCTCGGTGAGCCGGTCAAGCGCCGCTGCCAGCCGCTCCCGAAGCAGCAGGCGGTCGGCGTCGTGATCGGGGCCCGGATGCTGGTCCGAGGCCGCCGGCGAGAGCTGCTCCGTGTTGCGCACCACCCGGCGCCGGCCAAGGTCCCGCGCCGCGTTCAGCACGATCCGCATGAGCCAGGGGCGAAACGGGCGCGCCGTGTCGAACCGGCCGATGGCGCGCCATGCGGCCAGGAATCCGTCCTGGGCGGCGTCATCGGCATCATGGTCATTGCCGAGCAGGGCCCGGGCGACTCGCCGCGCGGCCGGCGCGTACCGCTCGATCAGCTGGCCGAATGCGTCTCCGTCGCCCTCAGCCGCCCGGGCAGCAAGTTCGGCGTCGGTCACGTGGGAGGTACGCATGGAAGGGGAGATACGTTGAAACCAGACTCGGGACGCGAGATTCGGGACGCGCACCCTGCGACCCGCGTCCCGAGTCCCGCGTCCATCTATCTATCCCGCTGCCGAAACGCCGCCAGGCCGGCGCTGACGGCGAGCCATACGCAGAGGATACCGAACACGTAGGCGGTGATCGTGGGGGCCAGGAGGAAGAGCGCCGCGAGCGCCGCCAGGGCAATCATGGCCGGCACGAACACCGATCGCCGCGCATTGGATGCCATGAGGCGCAGGGCCACCGTGGCGCGGCGGCGGCGCTCGGTCAGGGAGCGCTGGTATCGTGCGGCCTCCGACGGCCCTGCGCGGGCGAGCACCGCTGGAAGGCGGCGGCTGATCCGGCGAGGGCCGCGAAGTGGACGCCGGACGATTTCGCTGGCTCGCGCGATGTCGAGCCGGAACTGCTGCTCGAGCGCGTCGGCCAGGTCGGCGTCATCAATCAGCGCATCGAGCTCATAATTGCCGACCAGGCTGGCAGGATTGAGGTTGCTCGAGCCGACCCGGACCCAGCGACCATCCGCGACGATGGTCTTCGCGTGCAGCATCGGACCCTCCCACTCGAAGATCCGTACGCCGGAACGAAGGAGGTCGCGGTAGCCGAACCGGGTCAGGTTGCGCACCAGCGGGATGTCGCTCGTGCCCGGCACCAGGATCCGGACATCCACACCATCCCGCGCCGCATCACGGAAGGCCTGCAGCAGGCGCGGCGGGGCCAGGAAGTAGGCGTCAGTGACCCAGAACCGCTCGCGGGCGCCGGTGGCGAGAAGTTCGATCAGGCGATAGGCACGCTCCCGGCCCGGCTTGCCCACAATCGCACGCACCACCGCATCGCCCCGCGCCGGGACATCCGGGGCCGACTCGGCGGATGGAATCGGCAGGCCGGATGCTGCCGTCCAGGTGCCCTGGAAAGCCGCGTCAAGCAACGGCACTGCTGGCCCGCCGATGCGCACCGCGGTGTCCCGCCACGGCTGGCCGCCGTCGACGCCGCCACCGGTCCACTCGCAGCCGATGCAGAGACCGCCGATGACCGCGTCGCATCCATCCGCCAGCACCAGCTTGCGATGGTCCCGGGAAAAGATGCCCAGCGGGTGGGCAAGTTGTGGTGGCCCGAAGGCGCGCACCTCGACGCCGGCGTCCCGCAGGAAGCGCCAGTACGCACGCTTCGTGGACATGGAGCCGAGCCAATCATAGAGCACCCGGACGCGTACGCCATCGCCGGCCTTCTGGGCCAGCATCTTCGCGAACGCCCAGCCCTCCTCGTCACTGCGGATGATGTAGTTCTCGAAATGAATCCACTGAGAGGCGCGGGTGATGACATCACGCATCGCGGCATAGGCGGCCGGACCATCCACCAGCAGGGATACGGCGTTACCGGGGACCGGGCGGCCCCCCGACGCGCGGGTCACCGCGGTGTCGACCGCCCTGGTCTGGGCACTGATCCGCGCCAGCGTCATGCGCCGCCAAGGCCCAGCGCCGCCTCATGCGGTCGCAATGCTTCGATGACAAAGGCGATATGCTCTTCAAGCGGTACGCCGAGCTCCTCGGCGCCCAGCCGCACGTCATCGCGGCTGACACCCCGGGCAAATCCCTTGTCCTTGAGCTTCTTCCTGACACTGGAGACTTCGAGATCGGCCAGGCTGCGCGACGGGCGCACCAGTCCGCAGGCCACCACGAATCCGCTGAGCTCGTCCACCGCAAACAGCGCCCGCGCCATGTCGCTGTCGCGCGGGGTACCGGTATAGGTGGCATGTCCGAGGATGGCACGGAGGATTTCGTCATCCACGCCGCGCTCGGCGAGCATGCGAACGCCCTGGGCCGGGTGTTCTTCAGTGGCGGAGCGGGCATCGTTGGGGTAGCGCTCGTAATCGAAGTCGTGCAGCAGCCCCGCAAGGCCCCAGCGCTCGGGGTCACCGCCGTAGCGCGGCGCGATGGCGCGCATGGCGATCTCGACGGCGTACATGTGACGGCGCAGCGCTTCCGACGCCGTGTACTGGTGCATGAGGGCAAGGGCTTCGTCGCGGGTCATGAAGGAAAAGTATAGGGGTCAGGGTTCAGGGATCAGGGGTTAGCGTCAAGAGACGAGATTCAGCCCTTCGGCCTAACCCCTACCCCCTAGCCCCTAACCCCTAGCCCCTAGCCCCTAGCCCCTAACCCCTAACCCCTAATCCCTAGTCGGTACCGCCGTCCCGTACTTCGCGTTCACCACCTTGATCATCTCGTTGGCGATCAGCTTCTGCGCGGCGCTCGAGGGATGGAAACCGTCAAGCGAGAAGATCGGGCCGAATGTCACGTTGCCACCGGAGAGCGCCTGGCTGATATCGGGAAAGGCGGGGATGCTGCCGTCAGCGCGAAGCGCCGCGAACGGCACATTGATATCGAAGAGGGCCCAGTCGTGTTCCGCCGCAACATCCTGGATGACCGCGTTGTCAGCCGAGAGCGCCGCAGTGATCGTGGCAAGCTCGGAAGGGAGGATGACATCGGTATCCACGCTGCAATCGAGGGTCGTAGCCGCCCCTTGAGCTGCAGCGGCCAGGAGCGGAAGTCCCTTGATCCAGGGCACCAGGGTCTGGTCACCGGGCGAGCCCGGAATCGCGGCGGCGGGCGCGCAATTGTTGCTTACCGTGAACGTGGGTGGGAAGGCCGCCGGCGTCGTGAAGCCGCACGCGGGCTGATTCTTGATGCACCACCACGTACTCCCGGTCGAGACGTACGGCACGGACGAGACGTCGGGGATGGTGAAGAGCACCGCTTTCGCTCCACTTGCTTCGATGCTGTCGGCCAGTGCGCGGTAGGCGGCCTCGAAGTCGCCGGGCGGCGTTACTTCGGCGGGATCGCCGGGGTTGGTGCTGGAGATGATGGCACCGAGCACGTCGTTGGGGCCGACCTCCACGGAGACGAACGTCGGACGCTCAGCCATCAGCCATTGAACCTGGGTCCGGCCTCCGAGAAAGAACTGGGTGAGCCGGGAATAGGTACCGAGTTCCGACGCGGTGTTGCTGAAAGCGTCAGCAACGTCGAGCCCTGGGACGGCCAGGTTGTTGAGGTAGAGAGGCGGTGGCGTCTGGCGCAGGTCACACGGCTGGTCCGCCGGCTGGTCGCCCAGTCGCGCCTCGGTGACGTTGTTGACCAGCGGTGCCGGGCAGCCCCGCCCGGCCAACGCGGGATACGCAAACGGCGTCCCGGCTTGCTGCGCAAAGAGTACGGCGAAGGAGGCGCGCTGGGTGCTGTCGTTGATGCCGCCCGACTGGAAGCCGGCGGCAATGCTGTTGCCGAGTGAGACGTAACGCAGGAAGAGGCCATCGTTGTCGGCGGCCGAAAGTGGCGGCGCCAGGGCCTGGTCGCCGCGACAACCGGTGAGGGCGGCGGCGATGAAGAGCGCGGCCGCCGGAATGCGAAATGTCATGGTGGTCACTCCCTTCAGAAGGCGTAGCGCAGCGTTGCGCCGATCAGGTGTGCCTTGAACGTGTAGAGCCCGTTGGTGTTGGCGGAGGGCGAGAGCGCAGGATCCAGCGGCACGGTGCGGCCGCGCCGGTCACCCTGGTCGATGAACTGGTAGGCGACATCGACGCCCAGGTTGCTGCGGAGTCGCGTCCCGAATCCAAGAGTCCAGGAATTCCGGTGCCCCTCGGGGAGATTCGGGGTCACCGTCTGGTCGGGTGCGGCGCCGTTATGCGTGTAGAAGCCGGCTCGGAGCGTGCTCGATGGCGTGAGACCATACTCGGCGCCAAAGCGCCAGGTGTAGGCACGCTGGTAGTCCTCGGGGATGTCGGTCGTGCCCAGCCGCTCGAGTGTCACCGATAGCGTGTCAAAGACGCGCCAGTCTGTGTACTGGAAATCGGCTAGCAGGTTGAGGCGGTCAACACCACGCCAGGAGAGTCCCAGCACCAGCTGGGCGGGGAGGGTGAGTGAGGTGCCGCCGCCCTGCGCCTGCAGCGGACCGTTGCCAGTAAACTGTGGTGCAAGCACGGCATCCATCGGCGTGCCTGCAGGCACCCCGAAAGGATTTCCCGCGGCGAGGATCAATCCCGTTGGTACCGGATTGATCTCCGCAGTGCCATTGCCGACGTCTACCGCCTGTCGCAGGAGATAGCGTGCGCCGAGCGTGAGATCGGGCGTGACATCAGCCTGCACGCCGAAGTGGGCCCCGACGCCGGTGCCGCTGCCGGTCAGGTTCACGTCGGCAAAGTCGGTTCCGGCCGGTACGCCCAGCATGCCGAAGGTCACGCCGGGTGTGGGTGTCACCTGTTCCGAGAGGTCGAGCCGCTGGCTGAGACGCACGCTGACGAAGGTGAGATCGAAGCCGGCACCGACACGCACCCGCGGCGTGACCCGGAACGCGAGTGTCGGCTGCACGTAGATCGCCTGGACCTTGCTATGGTAGCCGAGGAAGCGGCCCTCAAAACTGGAGGGCCAGTCGGTCGCAAGGCCGTAGGGCACGAAGACGCCAAGCCCGGCTACCAGGCGCTCGCTGACCGGCCGCACGAGGTAGGCGTGCGGGACCAGGTGCAGATCATCGTTCAGGCTGGTGCGGAAGCCGGTGAGGTCGTTGGTGAAGTCGCCGGACACGAAGATTCCGGTGGCGCCGGCGGCCACCTCCGTGCTCGTCGCGATCGCGATGCCGGCGGGATTGAAGTAGATGCTCGATCCATCGCCACAGGGACTGGCCACGCCGGTGCCGGCGCGTCCCATGACGCAGGAACTTTGTTCGTAGACGCCGTAGCCTTGAGCGTGGGCAGGGCTCAGGGGTAGGGCAGTCGCCACCACGATCGACATGGCGGCGCCGAGATGCAGGCGAAGCCGCGGCATGGGAAACTCTCCATATCAAAGCCGATGCGAACAGCCGTAGCGCACAAGCTGAACACTCCCTCGTGAAGAAGACCTGAAGGACTGCTGAGGAAAGCTACCCTGATGCGGTGGTGGGGCTACAGCGGTTGCCGGCGGGTCCTGGGCGGCCCGCCGGTCATCCCTGCAGGTCGTCGGCCTCTGGCGCGGCGCTGGCAGTGAGAGGGACCTGGGTCACGCTGGTGCCGTCCAGTGTGATCTCGAAGCGGTAGTGCCCGGCCCGGGCGAGGGGAATGTCAAAGACCAGGACGGCGCCGGCCTCGACGTCCACGACGCCAGCCGGCGGCTCGCCGAACTGCACCGTGCCCTCGCCGCCCAGGAGGATGGAATCCTCGTCATCGAGAAAGCGGATCTGCAGCGTGTGGGTCCCGATCTCGGTGCGCCGGCCCCGGACCCGGAGCACCAGGTGCGTGCGGGGGTGCACGGTGGGAAACTGCTGGACCCAGACGTGCTGGAACATGCCCAGCACGCTGAGCTTCCCATGCTGATCGATTAGCGCATAGTCCGCGATGACCGCGAAATCAACTTGCAGCGGGCGTCACCCTGATCGACGTGATCACGTCATTCTTGCGAATGGCATTCACCACGTCCATGCCATCGGTCACCTGGCCGAAGACGGTATGCTGGCGATCGAGGTGCGGCTGGGGCGAATGACAGATGAAGAACTGGCTGCCGCCGGTGTTCCGGCCCGCATGCGCCATGGACAGGGTGCCCGCCACGTGCCGATGGGTGTTCCGGTCGGTCTCGCACTTGATGGTGTAGCCGGGCCCGCCGGTGCCCACGCGAGGATTACTGGGGTCGCGAGAGAGCGGGTCACCACCCTGGATCATGAAGTTGTCGATGACCCGATGAAAGCGGGTGCCATCATAGAAGCCTTCGTTGGCGAGCTTCTCGAAGTTGGCTACTGTTCCCGGCGTCTCGTCGTCGAAGAGCTCGGCGGTAATGGTGCCCTTGGCGGTTTCGATCGTGGCTGTCTTGGACAATGGAAGCTCGTGGTGAAGTGGTCGTCAGTCGTCGGTCTTCGGTCGTCAACTGCAAGAATAATAAGGCAGAAGACGACCGATGGCCGACGACCGATGACCCATGACCCATTTCCCTCAGCTCACACTTACCGTCTCCATCATCCCATGCATGAAGTGTGGCTTGCCGTCCGCGAAGTCCGGATCGAAGCAGATGAGCAGGTAATTGCCCGGCGTGAGGTTGGCCGAGAAATAGACGGGCATGCTGCGGGTGAGGTCGGCCACGCCACCGATGGGCCGGCCCGACGGCGGGCCTTCGGGCTTCTGAAGCCAGCCAAGTATGTCCTCGCCGGTCTTGCCTGGCGCGAGCTGGATGAGGACGAGTTCGTGCGACTGGCTGCTCGTGTCAGCGGTCATCACCTTGAAGGTGTGACGTCCGGCGGTGATCGGAGTGGAGAGGTCGAACGCGTAGCTCGTGAGCGTCACGTTGATGTCGGCTGCCGGAGGTGTTGCTGCGGGCGTTGACGATGGGACCACGGTGATCGCGTGCTCCATGCCTTTCTTGTAGTGCGGCGAGCCGCTCGGTACGTCGATGAGGCAGATCAACATGTAGTTGCCCGGTGCCAGGTCCTGCGTCACGTTGCTGGTGTCGCCAGGTGCCACGGCGTTCGGTCCGCCTACGGCCACGAGCCAGGACGGGAAGTTGACCTGCTGCGGGATCGCGGCGACGGCGTCGGCGAACGTCTTGCTGCTGTCGATCCG
>DASSHL010000351.1:0-4847 GCA_035692845.1 Gemmatimonadales bacterium | reverse complement strand
TTAATGGTCGAGGGGTCGAGGGGTCGAGAGGGTCGAGAGGGTCGAGAGGGTCGAGCGCGCAATCCTTGACCCCACGACTCCTCGACCTCTCGACCGATCACGACCCGCTGCCTGCACCCGTCGCACTCCGGAACGAGGACTTGGCGCCAGTGCCGGTCGCCGTCAGCTCCATGCTGCTGTGGTCGGTGCCATCAAGGAGCTTCACGATCCCGAAAGGGACCTCACTGCTCACCCAGATGTCCGAACCCCGCAAAGCGTTGCGGTAGTGCTCCGCCCCGATGCTTCTGCCGCCGACTTTGAGGGTTTCGGTGCCGACCAGGGTGCCGCTGCGGCAGCCATCCACGATGGACTTGAGCAGGCCCGGAAGTCCCCGCTGGAGCCGAGCCAGCTGCTGGGCGTTGAGCCGGATCGGGGGGCCCGATACCGGCTGGAGCGCCGCGCCGGCCACTGCCGACGGCTCATACGGGAAGCCCGGAACCAGGACCTGCGAGACCACCGGCGCCTTTCCCTCGGCCTCGACCTTGTTCTCGAACCAGACGTTGCGGGCGCCGTTCCGGTCCTCGCCCCCCACGATGGCGAAGCGCACCTGCTGGTTGCCGCTCGTCCCCTGCGTCAGCCGGTACTCGGCGTACTCCCCTACCGGCGGCGTGGTGATCTTGCCGCCGCACAACTCCTGCGCCGCAAGGCCCACGGGCGCAGAAGCCAGAACCCCAAGCGCCGCCAGGCCAGTAATTGTCCGTATCATTATGGAACTCCATCTCTCTTCGAGGTCAGGTCACATTCTTGATTTCAGACACCAGCGTCGTCAGCGATGCCTTGGCATCACCGAACAGCATGGCCGTCCGCGGATTGTAGAACAAATCGTTCTCGATCCCAGCAAAACCTGAGCCCATGCCTCGCTTGAGCACGATCACACTGCGCGCGTGATCGGCGTTGAGAATGGGCATGCCGTAGATGGGACTGCCCGGATCATTACGCGCGGCGGGGTTCACGACGTCATTAGCGCCGATGACAAGGGCCACGTCGGCCCGCTCGAACTCGCTGTTGATCTGCTCCATGTCATAGAGCTTGTCGTAGGGCACATTGGCTTCGGCCAGCAGCACGTTCATGTGGCCCGGCATCCGGCCCGCCACTGGGTGAATGGCGTACTTCACCTCGCCGCCGCGCTTCTCGATCAGGTCCGCGAGCTCACGCACCAGGTGCTGGGCCTGGGCCACGGCCAGGCCGTATCCGGGCACGACGATGACGAGCTTGGCATACGCCAGCTGGATGGCCGCGTCTTCCGCTGAGACCTGGCGGACTGACATCCCCTCGGAGGAACGCGTAGTCACGGCGCCCCCCGCACTGCCGAACGCGCCGAACAGCACATTGGCGAGCGAGCGATTCATTGCCTTGCACATGATCTGGCTGAGAATCACGCCGGATGAGCCCACCAGCGCACCCGAGATGATGAGCACGTCATTGTGGATGACGAAGCCGGTCATGGCGGCGGCGATGCCGGAATAGGAATTGAGCAGCGAGATCACCACCGGCATGTCGGCGCCGCCGATCGGCATCACTACCAGCACGCCCAGGAGCAGCGACAGCACACAGACGGCGTAGAAGGGCCAGAGCGGGAGGTCCGGGTGGATCACCTGCCAGGCACCGAGCGCCAGGATCACGACCAGCAGCACGGCATTGAGCGCCGTGAGACCAGGGAAGACGATGGGCCGGCCGGAGATCAGCTCCTGCAGCTTGGCGTAAGCCACCACGCTTCCAGTGAGCGTGACCGCGCCAATGAGCAGACTCAGCTGGATGGTGATGGCCGTGTCGACTGGCAGGGCGACGCCCAGGAGGTCGGCCTTGAGATACTCGGCTCCGCCCACCAGCAGCGAGGCGCCACCGCCGAGGCCGTTGAGGAGCGCCACCATCTGCGGCATGGCCGTCATCTTCACCGCACGGGCCAGCCAGAGGCCCAGCGCCGAGCCCACCACCAGCCCTGCCGCGATGACGCCGTACCCGACGATGCTCCGGTCCAGCAGCGTGACGACGATGGCGACGAGCATGCCCACCGCCGACAGGCGGTTGCCGCCGACCGCCGTGGCTGGACTCGAGAGACGCTTGATGCCGATGATGAAGCAGACTGCCGCGATGAGATAGAGAATCTCTTCCAGGGCATGCGGCATCAGCGGTCCTCCGGCTTCCGCTTGAACATCTGCAGCATGCGGTCGGTTACGGCGTAGCCGCCGACCACATTCATCATTGCGAAGACCACGGCGAGGAACCCCAGCACCAGGGAAATCCAGCCGTGGCCGCTGCCGGCGACGATGATGGCGCCGACGGCGGTGATCCCGCTGACGGCGTTGGCGCCCGACATGAGCGGCGTGTGCAGCGTCGGGGGCACGCGATTGATCAGCGCGACGCCCAGGAAGGTGGCGAGCGTGAAGATCACGATGCCCGCAATGAATCCCTCAAGCATCCGGCCTCCCGCCTGGCGCGGCACCGTCCTTCACGATGCGCATCGCTCCGATGATGGGGTCGTCAAGCTTGCCGTCGAAGCCGCCCTCTTTTGCCACGTACTCCAGGAAGGTCTGCACGTTGCGGCTGTACATCTGGCTCGCATGATAGGGCAAGGTCGCGGCGATATTGACCGGGCCGAAAATGCTGACCTCCTGCTCCGAGACGATCTTGCCTGCCTGCGTCAGCTCGCAGTTGCCGCCGGTCTCCGCGGCGAGGTCGACGATCACGCTGCCCGCGCGCATCGAGCGCACCATGGCGGCGCTGATGATCCGGGGCGCGGGCTTGCCGGGAATCTGCGCCGTGGTGATCACCAGATCCATGTCCTTGATGTGGGCGGCCACGGCCTCCGCCACGCGGCGCTGCTGGTCGGCGGCTAGTTCGCTGGCATAGCCGCCCTGTCCCTCCGCGGCCACGCTCGAGACCTCGAGGAAGGTTGCACCGAGACTGCCGACCTGCTCCTTCACCACGGGCCGCACATCGAACGCCGAGACCACGGCACCGAGCCGCCGGGCGGTTGCGATGGCCTGGAGCCCGGCGACGCCGGCGCCAATGATGAAGACATGGGCCGGTGTTATGGTGCCAGCGGCGGTGGTGAGCATGGGGAGAAAACGCGGGAGGGCACTGGCACCGACCAGTACCGCCTTGTAGCCGGCGACGGTGGCCTGCGACGAGAGCGCGTCCATGCTCTGCGCCTTGGTGGTGCGGGGCACCAGCTCCATGGCGAAGCCGGTGAGCCCGTGCTGCTTCAGGAGGGAGGCGGCGTGTCCGCCCGCCGGATCGAGGAAGCCGATGACGGCTGTCCCGGGCGCGAGCGTGGCGAGCGTCTCCGCCGGCGGGAGGGCAAGCGCGGCGAGCACGTCCGCCTGCGCCGTGGCCTCCGTCGCGCTGGCGCAGACCGTGGCGCCCTGCGTGGAGTAGCTCTCGTCACGAAAGCCGGCGCCCAGCCCCGCGCCCTGCTCCACCTGCACCTGATGGCCAGCCCGCACCAGGCGGCCGACGCTGTCGGGAACCAGTGCCACGCGACGTTCATCCGCGCCGGTCTCCCTGAGCACCGCGATGCGCATCAACAGCTCCTTGCCATCTGGAGAGGATGGCCCAATCTACGGCTGTCCGGCGCCGCGTGCCATCGGCTCTTCGCCCAGCGCAGCTGCTCAGCGCATGTCTTCAACGTGCGCGCGTCACTCGCCAGCGCGCGTCACTCGCCAGATGGTGCCCGCGCGGTCGTCCGCGATGAAGAGGGCGCCATCGGGTGCCACCGCGAGCCCGCTCGCGCGAAGATCATTGGTCCCGCTGGAGCTGCTGGCAAAGCTCTCGTACTTGCCGGTGGGCTTCCCGCTGGCGAACGGGATGAAGTCCACCCGATAGCCCGACTGCGGCAGCGGCGCACGGTTCCATGAACCGTGAAACGCAACGAACGCACCGTTCCGGTACTTCGCACCGAACGCGTCGGCGGGATAGAAGACCAGGGCCAGGGGAGCGAAGTGGCCGGGAAACGCGATGGCCGGCATGGTGCGATCGGTGCAGCGGTCGGTGAGCTTGCCATCGCCGCCGTACTCGGGCGCCAGCACCTTGGCGTGCGCGGTGTTGGCGTAGTAGCAGTAGGGCCAGCCGTAGTCGGCGCCCTTGCTGACGACACCGAACTCTTCGGCCGGGTCTTCCGCGTTCACGCTGTCGCTGAAGCCCCAGTTCTGCCCCAGCTGGTCACGACCCATGATGGCGGTGTAGAGCGCACCGCTGCCGGGCTGGACGGCGATTGCGGCCGCATTCCGCAGGCCGGTGGCGTACCGCATCCCGTCCGAGACCGTCTGCCCTGCGCGGCTCGCATTGAACACCCAGATGCCGGCGCGGTTCTGCAGCTCGGTGCAGGGATCGACACCGGGCGACCTGGTCTGGCGGTCGCGCTCCTGGCAGCTGTTGGTGCGGGAGCCGAAGGTGATGAAGAGCGAATCGCCCTTGAAGGCCATCACCTTGGAGCCGTGCCCGCCGGCGGGCATCCCGGAGATGACCACCTCACCGTCGCCGGTAGCCACCGGAGCCGCGCGGCTCACGCGCCAGCGCACGATGCGATCCGGCAAGGCGGCATAGAGAAATCCGCCATGCAGCTCGACGTCGTTGACGCCGCCGGGACCGAAGCTCCCCAACCGGTCCATCTGCCCATCGCGATTGGTGTCGGCGAAGACCAGCACGCCCCTGCCATCGCCCTTCTCCTGGATCGCGGCGTAGAGGACGCCGTCCGCGCTCACCGTCAGCTGGCGCACGCCGCCAAGCCCGGTGCCCACCTGCACTGCGCAGAAGCCCTGTGGCAGGGTGAGTCCCGCATCCGCGCAGGGCGACGGCGCGCCCTGCAG
>DASSHL010000350.1:0-4806 GCA_035692845.1 Gemmatimonadales bacterium | reverse complement strand
ATGGACTGCTGTTCATTGGCAGGCCCATAGAACTCCGACATCCCCATGCAGCCGAGGCCGATGGCGGAGACGCTGAGGGGGCCGAGGGTGCGTTGGCGCATTGGAAGCTCCTTCGGATGTTGGACAGTTGGACGGTTGGGCAGTTATTCTCGGCATCCATCTGTCCATCTGTCCATCTGTCCATCTGTCCATCTGTCCATCTGTCCATCTGTCCATCTGTCCATCTGTCCATCTAAATAAACACAAAAGCACCCGTCTCGCGACGGATGCCCCTGTGTTCCTCCCCTCCCAACCACCCCACCCCCGGATCAGTGCAGCGCCAGCTCCATCGGCTCGGCGTGAAGCGGCAGGAGCTCGGTGCCGGCCAGTTCCTTGCTGCGCCAGACCAGCATCGGTACGTGCGTCTTCCGCAGTAGGCGATCCATCACGCTGCCCAGGAAGACCCGGTTGACGCCGCTCCGGAAGTGCGCCGCGATGGCGACGAGGTCGGCGCCGCGCTGCTGGACATGCCTCACGATGGCGACCGACGGGCTGGCATGGATCACCACGCTCGACCGGGTCACGATGTCCGCCTCAGTGGCGCGTGACGCGACGCGGGCGAGATACCGCTCCGCCGCCGCCGCACGGGTCTCGATCGCGGGACCCTCGAGCACCGAGCCAGGGAAGGGCAGCGGCGAGACGATGGTGAGCAGCTCGAGTTCGGTGACTTCCGGGTCGGCGCAGGCGATGGCCAGCTCCACCGCGAGCTCTGCCTCGGTCGAGCCATCCAGCGGCACCACGATGCGGTGCGGCCGGACCGGCAGCACCGCCTCGGTGGTCGCAGCCAGCGGACCACGCAGCAGGAGGCAGGGGACTCCGCTTTTCTGCGCGAGCGCATTCGCCACGCTGCCAAGCCAGAGACGGCGCACGGCGCCGCGCGCGTGGGTGTGCATGATCACCAGCTCGATGTTGTGCCGGGCGGCGTACTCCACCAGCTGGTCGCCCACCGCCTCGGCACCCTTCAGCACGGCGCTGCGCACGGCCACCTCGTCGGCGCGCGCGACGCGGCGGGACCATTGCAGCAGGTAGCGCTCGAGTTCCTCCGCCGCAATGACGTCGAGTTCCACGCTGGCGTTCAGGGGGATGTCGGGGGAGAAGGCGCCTGGGTTGCTGAACATGACGGGCCGGCTGACGCCGACAAAGTGCAGTCTGCTGCCATGACGCCTGGCGAGCGCGGTGGCGAGCGGAATCGCCTGTTCCGCCACCCGGCCGCCATCCAGTGGAACCAGGATTTCCGTGAACATGATGCCCTCCCGCTTTGCGCTGCTGCCATGGGCCGCCGTGCCGCCAAGGCCTAAGGTGGGGCGGCGCCTGACAGGAAATCATGAAGACTGCGCGAACATATCCTCATGAACCGCTGCTGGAACTCTTCATGAAGCTGGTGCATGATCCTGTCATGATTACGCGCCCCGCCGAGTCCCTCCGCTCCTGGTTCCTGGGCCCCCAGGCCGAGAATGCTGCCCTGCTGGAACGGCTGGTCACCGAGGCGCTCAGGGACCACGCCTTCTGGCGCCGCAATTTCCATCCGGAAGATGGCCCCACCATTCGCGAGGCCGACAAGCGCAGTCCCGGGTTCGAGGAAGCGGTCGGGACGCTGACGCAGGAGCTCATGGGGCTGCTGGCCGCGCTCAAGCGTGACATTCCCTTCTTCAGTGGCCGCTACAAGGGTCACATGATCTACGAACCGACCCTCGCGGCCCAGGTCGGGTAC
Organism: Gemmatimonadales bacterium; assembly: GCA_035692845.1. Classification (GTDB taxonomy): domain Bacteria; phylum Gemmatimonadota; class Gemmatimonadetes; order Gemmatimonadales; family GWC2-71-9; genus CAMLHP01. The sequence continues at coordinate 3,056 of DASSHL010000350.1, read as the reverse complement.
ATCGCGGCTCTGCTCTACAATCCGAACAACATTGCCGCCGAGGCGGCGCCGGTGACGACCGCCCTGGAGCTCGAGGTTGCGGCCGCGCTCGCGCGCATGATCGGCTACGATGACCAGGCCGCGTGGGGTCACCTCACCTCCGGTGGCACGGTGGCCAACTTCGAGGCGCTCTGGCTGGCGCGGAACATTCACTATCTCCCGGTGGCGCTTGCGCTCGCGGCGCGGGACCTCGGGGTATCGCTCGACGTCACCACGGCGGATGGCTCGGTCGTGCCGGTCCAGTCGCTGTCGCTCTGGGCGCTCCTCAACATTCCCAACACCAGCGCGCTCGACCTGCTCGATGCGATCCATCAGTCAGCACCGCCCAGCGCCGTGCGGAAGGCGCTCGATGCTCATTCGCTCGCTACGGTCGGGTATCAGGAATACGGAGTGAGGCTGGCCCACTGGTTTGGCGACACCCTTCCACCGAGCGTGGTGCTGGTTCCCGCCACGGGCCACTACTCGTGGGAAAAAATTGTGCGCGCGCTGGGGATCGGGAGCAGCCAGCTCGTCTTTGTCCCGGTCAACGCCAGGTGCCGGATGGATGCCGACGCGCTCTGGGACGAGCTCAGCCGCCTCGCTCGGCGGCGAACGCCGATCCTGGGCTGCGTGAGTGTGTGCGGTAGCACGGAAGAGAGCGCAGTCGACCAGCTCGACCAGATTGCCGAACTCCGCCGTCGTGCCGGAAAGGAGCTGGGGCTCGCGTTCCACCTGCATGCCGATGCGTGCTACGGTGGTTACGTGGCCGCCATCACGCGCCGCGCCGACGGCAGCCGCCGGCCGGCAGCCGAAGTCCGGGAGCGCACCGGCTCTGCCTGGCCCGGGGACGAACTGGTCTCGGCGCTGGTGGCGCTGCAGGAGACCGACTCCGTTTCCATTGATCCCCACAAGCTGGGATACGTGCCCTATCCCGCCGGTGCGTTCCTGCTCAAGGACCGGCGCGCTCGCAATCTCGTGGCAGTGGACCCGCCGTACCTGACGGAGGCGGCGACGTCTGCTCCCCTGAACGAAGCCGCATTCCTCGGCCGCTACATCTTCGAGGGCTCGAAGCCCGGGGCTGCTGCTGCGTCGGTCTGGCTGTCGCACAAGGTCCTGCCACTGGACGAGCGCGGCTATGGCTACCTCATCGAACGCACGGCCTTGGGCGCGCGCAAGCTGCACGCGGCGCTGGCCAACGCCAGACTCGATGGCTTCCGCGTCGTCATGCTGCCCCAGCCCGACATCAACATCGTCTGCTTCCTGCTCGCGCCGGCTGATGCCCGCTCGCTCGCCGAGGTGAACCGGCTGAACGAGCGGATCTACCGACGGATGAGCCTGGCCGAAGGGGGAGAGCAGCCGGAATACTTCCTTACCCGCACCCGCTTCCAGGCGCCGATGTACGCTGGAGCGATCGGTCCCCTGATTGCGGCGCTGGGTGTTGGCTCGGTGGAAGAATGGGAGGCGGGCGGTGAAGCCGGACTGGTGGTCCTGCGGTCAACGGTGATGGATCCGTTCCTGGCTGATGAAGCTGGCGCCTATCACGTTGCGGGATTCGTGCGGGCGCTGGAAAGAGCAGCGGCAGGGGGTTGAGGCGGTCAAGGCGGTCAAGATTAGCTTCTTGACCCCTCGACCCCTCGACCGTCTTCACTCCTCCCGATGCGGCGGCGGCAGGAGCGTCGTCCCCGCCAGTTCGCGGTGGCGCCACACCAGCATCGGGATGGAGGAGCGCCGCAACAGGAAATCAATCACGCTGCCGAGGAGGATCCGGCTTGCCGTGCCTCGTTGCGAGGCCGCGATCGAAACGAGATCGGCGTCCCACTCGGTGGCGCTCTCGAGAATGGCCGACGCGGGATTGTAGTGCAGGACCGATCGAGTCTGCACGGAGCCACCCTGCGCCTGGGCCCTCTGGGCAACCTCGTCGAGGTACCCGTCCATTTCCAGCTTCGCATCGTGCTCGTCATCCCGCTGGCGCGCGGTGTTCGCGAACGGGATCGGACTGACCACGCCCAGCAGCCGCAGCGCAGTCAGGCCGTCCACCGCCACCGCCAGGGCGAAATCCACCCCCAGCTCGGCCTCCTCCGAACCATCGAGCGGCACCAGGATGCGCTGCGGCCGGAGCGGCAGTGCCGAGGCCTCCTGATCGGTGCCCGCCCGGGGGCCGCGCAGCAGCAGGCACGGAATCCCGCCGTGCTGCACCAGCCCGTTGGCCACGCTGCCCAGCCACATCCGGCCGACCACGCCGCGCGCGTGGGTATGCATCACCACGAGGTCGACCATGCTGGACTCCGCGTAGCGGAGCAGCTGGTCCGCCACCGAGTCAGTGCCGTTCAGCACCACGCCCCTGATGTTGAGACCGTCTCCTTCCGCGATGGTCTGCTGCCACCGGTCCACGTACTCCACGAGCTGCTCGTGGGCGCTCTGGTCGAGCTCCGCGCTGGCGCTGATGGGCACCTCGGGCGAGAGCACGAGGCCGGAAGTCAGGACGATGGGGCGGTGGACCGCCACCAGGTGCAGGCGGCTCTGGTGGTGGGCTGCGATGGCGGCGGCCACTGGAATGGCGGTCTCCGCCACCCGGCTGCCATCCAGCGGAACCAGAATTTCCCGGAACATGGCTTTCCTCCGATGTGGGCAGCGGGCGCGGCGCGGGTGCCGCGGGCCAGGCCGCCCGCACTGGTAAAGTTGACGCTGTCTCACCTACCGGGGAATGAAGTGTGTGGGAAGATCTCCTCACGCTTCCGGGTCAGCTCGCATGCCTCTGCTCCCACAGCCACACTCCACCAGCGATGCCGTCCGTGTTGGGCACCACGCTCACGTCCGGTGGCAGGGACGCCGGATCGATCAGGCGCGCGTTGCCGCCGCCGATGTAGAGATGATCGAATGCGGTGAGCGCGCGCAGCTGTTCCACGGCGTGGCGGAGGCTGGCGCGCCAGGTGGGCTCGCCATCGCGCTCGAGCGCCGCGTCGCCCAGCAGGTCTTCGTAGGTGCGCCCATGGTGAAACGGATGATGGGCGAGTTCCAGGTGCGGGCCGAGCACGCCA
>DASSHL010000349.1:0-3973 GCA_035692845.1 Gemmatimonadales bacterium | reverse complement strand
CGCGTACATGCGCTTCCGCCTGGCGCTCACGGAGGAGAATCCGGTCATCCGGCCCTACCTCGAAGCACGCTGGGCGGAACTGCCCGACGCGCGCGGAGGCCCGGTTCCGATGTCGCTGAACCTGCTCGACGCGCTGCACGTGCGCTGGGTCGTGCTGCTGCGGGCCATGCGTGAGGAGGACTTTGCGCGCACGTACCAGCACCCGGAGCAGCCGGGCCGCTCGATTCCGCTCAGCGAAGTGCTGGCCATGTATGCCTGGCACAGCCGTCATCATGTGGCCCACATTACCCGGCTGCGTGAGCGGATGGGGTGGTAGCGGACGGCGGCATGGACGAGGACCTGCGCTATCCTATCGGGCCATTCGAGGCACCGGCCGAGATCACACCGACGCTCCGCGCCGCATACATCGACACGATCGCCGCCACACCGGCGCTCGCCCGCGCTGCAGTGGCCGGGCTGGATGACCGTCAGCTTGACACCCGCTACCGGGAAGGCGGATGGACCGTGCGCCAGGTCATCCACCACCTTGCTGACGACCATCTCAACAGCTATCTCCGGAGCCGGCTCGCCCTCACGGAGGATGACTGCGTGATCCGCCCCTATGAGGAACCGCGGTGGGCCGAGCTCCCGGACGCGCGCACGGCGCCGCCGGGCTGTTCCCTCGAGCTGCTCGACGCGCTGCATGTGCGCTGGGTGGCATTGTTCCGTGGCATGACCGAATCCGATTTTGCGCGCTCGTTTGTGCACCCGCGCAGCGGGCGATCCAGGACCCTCGCCGAGCTGCTGGCGTTGTACGACTGGCATGGCCGGCATCATGTCGCCCAGATCACCCGGTTGCGCGAGCGGATGGGCTGGTAGATGCGTTCCACGCTCCATACGGCGCGTTTCTTCCTGCGGCCCTTTACGCTGGCCGACGCCGATGACGTCACCCGCATCGTCTCCGACCGCGAGCTCGCTGCCACCACGCTGAACATCCCCCATCCCTACGAGCCGGGAATGGCGGCAGCGTGGATCGCCACCCACGCGGATGGTCTCCATCGCCAGTCGCCGGTGGTGTTCGCGGTCACCACGCGCGAAGATGCGGAGCTCGTCGCGGCCATCGGACTGAGCCTCGAGCCTGAGCATCACCGCGCCGAGCTGGGCTACTGGGTGGCGCGCGCGGCGTGGGGACAGGGTGTGTGCACCGAGGCGGCGCGTGCCGTGCTGCAGTATGGTTTCGGCGTGCTGGGGCTCGAGCGCATCTTTGCCCATCACTTTGCCGGCAATCCTGCGTCCGGCCGAGTGATGCAGAAGCTCGGCATGCGGCATGAAGGCACCATGCGGGGGCACATCGTGAAGTGGGGCCGGCGCGAAGATGTAGAATGTTATGGCATCCTGCGGGAGGAATTTCCGGAATGACCACCCCACCTGCCAGCCTTGCCCATCCCGCCCGTCCTGAGCTGGAGCAGCTCCGCCGCCTGGCCTGGCTCCTCGACAGCCAGTTCCGGGTGCCCGGCACGAATTTCCGTTTCGGTGCAGACGCGCTGGTGGGATTGATCCCCGGCTTCGGCGACTTCGCCGGCGCCATCGCCTCCACCGTCTTCCTGGTGCAGGGGTTGCGTATCGGCGCGCCCAGGGCGGTGATGGGCCGGATGGTTGCCAACGTCGTCATCGAGACGCTGGTCGGCGCCATCCCCGGTCTCGGTGACCTGTTCGATGCCAGCTTCAAGGCGAACCAGCGCAACCTGCGGCTACTGGAACGGCTGGTCGCCGAGCCGGAGGCGACCCATCATGCGAGCCGGAAATTCTTTGTCTGGATGGCGATCGGTATCCTGGTCCTGCTCCTCGCCATCGGCGTCCTCGCCGTGGTGATCGGGGTGATGATCGTGCAGGCAATCGTGCAGGGGCGGGGGCCACTGGGGTGAGGGGCTGTGGGCTAAGGGCTGAGGGCTAAGAGCTAAGAGCTACGCTTTCGCACAGCCCACAGCTCTTAGCCCTTAGCTCTCAGCTCACAGCTCACAGCTCATAGCTCACAGCCCCTTCAGCCCTTAGCTTTCAGCTTCACTTATCAGAGGCCATCGTGCCCCACCCGCGTCTCCTGCTGCTCAGCAATTCCACCAGTCCGGGCGGGGCCTACCTCGCCTGGGCCGAGGCGCATCTCGGCGTATTCCTCGGCCGGGACGTGCGGCGCATTTTCTTTGTGCCGTACGCCTCGGTCGTCAGGCCGTACAGCGAGTACGCGGTCGCGGTGCGGAAGCCGCTGGGTTCGCTGGGCTACGAGGTGGTGGCGGCGCATGAGACCCCCAACCCGGTGGCCGAACTGGAGCGGGCGGATGCCGTGGCGGTCGGTGGCGGCAATACCTTCCACCTGCTGAAGCATCTTTATCACACGGGTCTCCTCCCCGCCATCCGGCACGCGGTACGACGTGGCATGCCGTATGTCGGCTGGAGCGCAGGCTCCAATGTGGCGTGCCCCACGATCCGCACCACCAACGACATGCCGATCGTGGACGTGCCCAGCCTGGCGGCGCTTGGCCTGATCCGGTTCCAGCTCAATGCACATTACACGGAAGAGCGCATTGCCAATCACGGCGGCGAGACGCGAGTCGAGCGGCTCAATGAATTCGTGGCCGCCAATCCCGGCATGCCGGTGGTGGCGCTCCCCGAGAGCACGGCACTCCGCATCGAAGGCCAGGAACTCACGCTGATCGGCCGGAAGAAGGCGGTAGTCTTCGGGCTGAACGGGAAGCCAGTCAAGCTGGGAGCGCAGGAGCTGGCGGGATTGAAACTGCTGAGAGCTGAGAGCTGAGAGCTGAGAGCTGAAGTTAAGCGTAGACCGTAGACCGTTGACCGTTGACCCACTCACCGAGTCCAGCATGCGCCTCCATCTCACCATCGCACTCGCCCTCCTCACCCTCGCGCCTGCAGCCGTTGTCGCCCAGCAGGACACCAGCGATTACATCCGCACCGAAGCGATGGTGCCGATGCGCGACGGCGTGAAGCTGCACACGCTCTACTACGTGCCGAAGAATGCCGGCGGCAAGCTGCCGATCATCCTCACCCGCACGCCCTACGGGATCGACCAGCGCCTCGGCGGCAACCTGCGGGGCTACTACGCGGCGTTCGCCAGGGAGGGCTACATCTTTGCCTACCAGGACATTCGCGGCCGCTATGGCAGTGAGGGGACGTTCGTGATGCAGCGCCCGCCGGCGCACCTCACGGACAAGAAGGCGGTGGACGAGAGCACCGACGCCTACGACACGATCGACTGGCTGGTGAAGCATGTCCCGGGCAACAATGGACGGGTCGGCATGCTGGGCGTGTCCTATCCGGGATGGACCACGGCAATGGCGCTTATCGATCCGCATCCCGCGCTCAGGGCCGCGTCACCCCAGGCCTCGCCCGCCGACATGTGGATGGGCGACGATTTCCACCATCAGGGCGCGTTCCGGCTGAGCTACGGCTTTGAATACGCGGTGCTCACGGAGGCGGCCGACACCAACAGCAACTTTGCGTTCGACCGCTACGACACCTACGACTGGTACCTGGAGCTCGGGCCGCTGTCGAACGTGAATGACAGCATCCTGCACGGGAAGCTGCCCACCTGGAATGATTTCGTTGCCCATCCGGATTACGACCAGTTCTGGAAGCGGCAGACGATCGCGCCGTATCTCACCAAGGTCACCGTGCCCACGCTCAGCGTCGCTGGCTGGTGGGACCAGGAGGATTTCTACGGCCCCATCCGTATCTACCGGGCAATGGAGCCATATGACAAGAAGCACCTGAGCCGGCTGGTCGTCGGGCCATGGAACCACGGCGGCTGGGCGGGAGGCCCGGGGCAGAAGCTGGGCAACATCGATTTCGGGAGCGCCACGGGCGAATTCTTCCGCGACAGCGTGCAGGCGCCGTTCTTTGCCTACTATCTCAAGGACAAGGGCGAGATGACACTGCCCGAGGCGCTCACTTTCGAGAGTGGCGCGGGCAAGTGGGTGCG
>DASSHL010000348.1:0-4285 GCA_035692845.1 Gemmatimonadales bacterium | reverse complement strand
GAAGTCCTGGCCTGGCGCGATTCCACAGCCGGCGCCTTCGAGCCAGTAAGCGGAGCCTTGGTGGACGCCTGGGACCTGCGAGGTGCTGGGGGGATCCCGTCCGATGCGGAGCTGCAGATGGCGCTCCGGGCCACCGGGCCTGCCGCCATGGACGTTGTCGACGGCAACGCCGCCCGGAGGCGGCCGGCCGCCTGGCTCGACAGCGGCGGCTTCGGCAAGGGTGCAGCGCTTCGCGCAGCGAAGCGCGCGCTTCGTTCCGACAGCATTCCAGCCGCGCTCCTCGATTTCGGTGGTCAGGTGCTGGCCATCGGCGCTCCGCGGAATGCGCCGGCCTGGACCATTGCCGTCGCCGATCCCCGGCGCCGGCAGCAACCCGTGCTGGAGCTGCGCCTGCGCGATGTGTCCGCCGCCACCAGCGCTCAATCGGAGCGATTCGTCACGGTCGACGGCACGCGTTATGGCCACATCCTCGATCCCCACACCGGGCGCCCGGTGCCTGCGTGGGGCAGCGTCACCGTCATAGCCGCCGATCCGCTGGTTGCCGACATCCTGTCCACGGCCCTGTTCGTCATGGGCCCGGTGCAGGGGCTCGCGTGGGCCGATCGCCATCCGGACATCGGTGCGGTATTCGTGGTGAGCGACCAGCCGACACCGCGTATTCTCGCGTCCGCCGGCGCGCAACGATTCGTCCCAGCGCCACCGGTTCCTTTCAATCCCTGATGCACCTCTCACTGGAATTTTCGATGCGATCACTGCGTACTGCCGTCGTCACGCTTCTCCTGGTCTCGGCGCCCGCCATGCTGCGTGCCCAGCAAGGCGATTCCACCGCCATCGCCGACCTGCGGCAACGGCTCGATGCCGTCACCCGTGAACTCGAGCGCATGGAGCTGCAGCGCGCCGACGTACCCCTTGCCGACACGATGCAGTCGGGCCTCGCCCCGGCCGCGTCGAAAGTGTACCGGGTGCGGCAGGGCGTCTCCCTCGGTGGTTACGGTGAGATGCTCTACCAGAACTTTGCCGGCACCAACCAGGCCGGCGGCGCGGCCGGGCAGTCCGACCGCCTGGATGCGCTTCGCGCCGTGCTATACATCGGCTACCGCTTCAGCGAGCACTGGCTCTTCAACTCGGAGCTGGAATTCGAGCACGCCAACACCGAGGATGGCGGCGAAGCCGCGCTCGAGTTTGGCTACCTCGAGTACCGTCCCGTGCCCGCATTCGGTGTCCGAGCGGGACTGCTGCTCGCCCCGATGGGGCTGATCAACGAGATGCATGAGCCGACGACCTGGCTGGGCGCGACCAGGCCCCTGACGGAGACATTCCTCATTCCCTCCACCTGGCGCGAGAACGGCGTCGGCATCGTGGGTGAGCACGGCATCCTGACCTACCGCGCCTACGCCATGGCCGGGTTCGATGGCGCGAACGGCTACTCGGCCGGAGAGGGACTGCGGGAGGGCAAGCAGGAAGGCTCCAAGTCGCTGGCCGAGAATTTCGGTGTCGTTGGGCGCGTCGATGTGACGCCGCAGCCGGGGCTCACGGTGGGTGGTTCGGGCTACATCGGCAATTCGGGGCAGGGAGTGGTGGACGACCAGGGCGCACTGCACGCGCGCACCAGCATCATCGAAGGCCATGTCCAGTTCCGCGCACGTGGCCTTGATCTCCGCGCGCTCGGCGCACTGGCTTCGGTGGATGACGCGGCGCGGATCAACGCGTTTCAGGGTCTTACCGGCGACGCATCGATCGGTTCCCGGCTCACGGGCTGGTATGTGCAAGGCGGCTACGACGTGCTTCATCGGAGCCGGACCACCGCGGAACTCCTTCCCTACGTGCGGTACGAGCAGGTCAATACCCAGCAGGAAGTTCCCGACGGCTACGCCGCCGATCCTGCCAACGACAGGCAGGTGATCTCCCTCGGCGCCATGTGGAAGCCGATCTCGATGATCGCCATCAAGGGCGAATATCAGGTGGACAGGAACGAGGCGGACACCGGCGTGAACCGGGTGAATCTGTCGGTGGGGTACCTGTTCTGATGGACACGGGACGCGTCCTCGCGTTCCTGCTTGCCCTGCTCGCCTTGCCGCCTGCAGTGGCTCACGGCCAATCCCGCCTCACCCAGCAGGAAGCGCTGGCGCTGGCCTTTCCTGCGCCGGACTCGATCGTCCGGCGCACCGCCTTTCTCTCCACTGCTGAGGTGGCGAAGGCGGCTGCGCTCAGCGGGCCGGGTGTGGAACCGCCACCCAGCGTGCTCAGCTACTACGTGGCCTGGAAGCAGGGAACGGCGCTGGGTGTGGCCTACTTCGACACTCACCGCGTCCGCACCGAGCGAGAGACCCTGATGTTCGCGATCGATCGAGAGGGTGTCATCCGGCGCGTGGAGATGCTGGCATTCGCGGAACCGCCGGAGTATGCCCCGCCGCGCGGGTGGCTGGGCCAGTTCGCGGGGATAGACTCGTCAGATGCCATCGCGCTGAAAGGGAAGATTGCCGGCATCACCGGGGCGACGCTCACCACCCGCGCCGCCGAGCGTGCCGCGCGCCGAGTCCTTGCGCTGCATGCCGTTATTCATCCCTTCGCGACGGGCTCGCGGCAGTGACCCGCTTCGAGCGCTGGAGCGTCTGGTCCACCTCCATCGCCACGGCGGTGACCGGCTTCGTCTACCTCTGGATGAAGTACCTGATGACTCCCGCCGACCCATGGTCGGTGATCAACCATCCTCTGCAGCCATGGGTACTGAAGGCCCACATTCTGGTAGCGCCGCTCCTGGTCTTCAGTGTCGGGATGGTGGCGCTGAAGCATATCTGGCGGCACCTGCGGAATGCGCGGCCCACCGCCCGTCGCACCGGGATCACCACCGCCCTCGTGCTCGGGCCGATGGTGATTTCCGGGTATCTCATTCAGTCAGTGACGGGGGAAAGCGTACTGCGGGTGATCGCGCTGGTGCACATCGTGACCGGGAGTGTGTACGCCCTGGGCCTGCTGGCACACCAGCTGGTGGTGCGCCGTGTGGTCACGGGCTCCCGGGGTGCAGGCGCTGCCGCTCCCGCAGCAGCAGCGGCAGGCGATCGCTCCAGTCAGCCGATGTCATGGGGCCGTAGCTGATCTGAAACGGGTCCCAGACCGGCAGTGATTGCTGGAACAGGAAGATGGCCATGACCGATTCGCGAGCATCGAGCTGGCCGCTCGCGAACTGCGGGCTCAGGGGCACGATGGCCAGCGGCCGCAGCAGCCGGCCGCGCACCAGGATATTGAGCAGCTGTGGATCGAACCGCACCCCATCCTTCACGCCGAAGAAATTGACGAGGGCAAGCCCAGGCTCCGAGATGCCCGCGTCCCGGCCCGCCGAGTCGATGGCGGGACGATGCCGCGCCACGAGTCGTTCGAGGGCGGTGGCGCCATCCTCGGAAAGCAGGCCCAGCAGCCCCGCATCGAGCGGTACGAACCGGAGCTCCAGCTCATCATTGCGCAGGCGGATGGCGATATCGCTCTGGTTGAGGCGGCCGTAGACCTTGGGCGCCACGCTGTCCGCGGCTGCCGAGTCGGCGGCCGCCGAGTCGGCGGGCGTGGCGGCCGGGGGGTTCTGGGCGTGGGCGCACGCGGCGCCCAGCAGGAGCGATACCACCAGACACATGCGCCTCATGCTCGTTCTCCTGCTGAAAGAATGCTCTGCCCCAGTTCGGCGATGCCGAGTCCTGTCCGGCTGCTCACCACCTGCACCTGGTCCTGCCGCAGGCCCAGTGCCGCCGCCAGTTCGCGCTCACGCGTGAGTTGCTGTGCGCGGGAAAATTTGTCGGCCTTGGTAAAGACCGCGAGCGTCGCAAGGTTGGCGCTCACCAGCAGAGCCTGCATGGCGAGGTCGTCCTTCGAGGGTGGGTGCCGGAGGTCAAGGAGCCACACCACGCCTGCCAGCCGTTCCCGCCGACCGAGATAACCGCCGAGCAGATCGTGGTACCGCTGCCGCTCCGACTGGCTTGCCCGGGCGTAGCCATAGCCCGGCAGGTCAATCAGGTAGAACGCCGGAAGCCGGAACACATTCACCAGCGTGGTCTTGCCGGGCGTGGCGCTCACGCGGGCGAGGCCGGCCTTGCCAGTCAGCGCATTGAGGAGGCTGGACTTGCCCACATTGGAGCGCCCGACGAAGGCAATTTCCGGCAGGGGTGGATCGAGCGGGACACCGGGATCGGGAAAGGAGCCGACGAATGTTGCCGGCAGCTCGCCCAGGGGCGACGTCACGCCTCGCGCTTGGCGCGCGGGCGTTCGGTGACGATCAGCGGCTGGGTGCCCTCGGTGA
>DASSHL010000347.1:0-3696 GCA_035692845.1 Gemmatimonadales bacterium | reverse complement strand
CTGCTGCTTCTCGAAGAATGTGATGCCGAGCGCCTCCGATGTGCGCAACCGGCCATTGGGTGCCCGCAGTGCCTTCTGGAATTCCGCGATGGCCTCGTCCAGCAGTCCCATCTCCTTGAAGGCGATGCCGAGATCGTAATGCGCCTCGTAGTCCTCGGTGCCGAGATTGGCCTCGATGCCCTTCTTGAACTGCTCCAGTGTTTCCTGGAAGTCCTTCTGCTCATCCCCGGTCGGCCGCTCGCCATCCACGCGCATGCGCGTGTCACGCGGCCCGCCCGCATCGATGACCATGGAACCCAGGTCCACGTAGTCGGAACTGTCTCCGAAGGGAGGGCGCGACGCGGGCCGTGAGGCGGCAGGCAAGGGCGGCGCCGCGGGTTCCGCAGGTTGCGTTGGGGCACCGCGCTCCTCCGAAACGGGAGGCGGCGCCTCGGCGGGCGCTGTTTCCTTCTCGAGCCAGGCCAGTGCGTCGCGGGCGCTGGTGCTGTCGGGATCGTGCTCCAATACGCGGCGATAGACGGCAACGGCCTTGTCCAGCGCCTCAGCCCGCACCAGCGCTTCCGCCAGCCCCATGTAAGCGCCGAGCAGCCGCGATCGGTTACCGCTGCGGTAGGCCAGCTCCACACGCTTCTGCTGGTGGCGAATCGCGTCGGGTTCGAGCGCCAGCAGCGCGTCCACCGCGTCGAGCGCGGGCAGCCACGCATCGTCCCGCTCGAAGGCAGCGATGCCCAGCACGAACTCTTCCACGGCACGGCCGAGGTCGCCATCGCGCGCGAGACGGTCGCCGAGCGCGCGATGCAATGCGCCGCTGTCGGGGTCCTCGAGAATCCGGTCCTCGAGATCCTCGATCTCGAGATCCGCGAGTTCCTGCGGTTCGTGCTCCGAAGAGTCCTGCGCTTCCGGTGGCGGCTCCCATGCACTCGTCATGGAGGCGGCCTCGGCGGCCTCCTCCGAGGGGAGCATAGGCTCTTCCTGCTCGATCAGGCCTTCCGCATCCTCCCGGCGCGACTGCAGTTCGATGGGCTCACCGATGTCGAAATCGTCCACGAACGCGCTTGCCGACACCACATCGGGAAGGGCCATGTCCTCGAGGTCCGCCGGAGCCAGCGCTGCGTCGAGCGACGGGTCGTCCTCGCTCAGGGCCGACTCGAGTTCCAGGTCCGCCGCACCTGGAGTCAGTTCGACAGGTGCATCGGATGATTGTTCAACGGTAAAGTCGAGCGAGGGAAACTCTTCAGTGCGCTCGATGTCGTTGTCGTCGCCCGCCAGCGCCGTCTCGTCCAGCTGTGGCGCGTCGAGCTGCAGCCCGTCCACCTGGGAAACCTCGGCGGATTCTTCCTCGGCCTCAAAGCTGGATGACTGCAGGTCGGCCAGCTGCTCGGATTGCACCGCCTCGGCGGCAATGACGGGCGGTTCGAAGGTATCGAGGCCTTCCAGCGGCGCCGGCGCGGGCTCCGGCTCGGCCGGCGGAGCCGGTTCTGCCGCCGGTGCCGATGGCGCCGAGTTGCGCCGCGATGACAGGTGCGGCGGTTCGAAGCCAGTCTCCAGAAAAATCAGGTCATTGCCGCTGGCGGGCTCGGCATCGTCCGCCGAGTCGATGTTGTGGATCCGCTCGCGGGTCTTCCGCGCCCCGGCGCGATCACCGCGCGCCTCGAGTTCGCTGGCAATGCGTTCGAGCTGCTCCTGCGCTTCCTCGGTGCGAGAAGCGGCGCGCAGCAGCTCCACCAGCATCATCCGGATGTCCTGATTGGCGCTGTGCTGATCGGCGAAGGACTTGAGCTGGCCAAATGCCTCATCCAGCCGGCCAAGCGTGTTCATCCGCTCCATGTACTCGATCAGGTTCCGCTTTGCCTCGGAGACCACATTCTTGCGCGCATGCAGGTGGGCCAGCTGCAGGTACACCTGGACCCGGCCCGGGTTGACCCGGAGCATCTTGCCGCAGAGCGCAATCGCATTGTTGAGGAAGCCCTGCTCAGCATACAGGTCGGCCGCCCGCTCGTAGGATTGTACCGCCGAGCCGGGGTCATTCAGCTTGAGATGAAGGTCGCCGACGCGGTTGTAGATGGTGAGATCGGCATCGGCTTCGCGCCCTGAGTCATAGTGCTGAATGACCCGCTGGTAGGCGTCGATGGCCTTCCGCCAATCCTCCCTCTGCTCATGCTTCCGCGCCGTATCCTTGAGCTTCTCGAGATTCATGCAGCCGGCTGGAATGAAGGGAAACGGCGGTGGTATTCGGAGTGTGCAAAGATACGCCACCGGATGGGGGTGGACAACCCAAGGGGCAATGGGCGGAAGGACACGCCGGTTGGCTCAGGGCGAGAGCAGTCCGGCCTTCACCGCGGCCGCCAGACGCTCGAGATCGGGCGCCGGTGGCCGGTCCGCCGCGAGTGGCGCGACGCCGATGGCGGGCCCCCGGACGGCTTCCGCCAGCCGTTCCACGCCCCTGCCCGCCCGAAGCGGGCGCTGGAACTCGAGCCCCTGCACGCCACAGAGGAATTCCGCGCCGACCACCATGGAGGCATTGTCCAGGATGCGGCGGCACTTGTAGGCGGCCGCCATTCCCATGGGAACGAAGTCCTCCTGGTTCGCGTCAGTCGGAATGGAGCCGATGCTGGCGGGCATCGCTAGCGCACGCGATTCGGCAACGAGCGCCGCCGCCGTGATCTGCACCATCATGAAACCCGAGGACAGGCCGGGGTCGGCGGTGAGAAACGCTGGCAGTCCCTGCGAGAGATCGGGATTCACCAGTCGCTCTGTGCGGCGCTCGCTGATGGCCTGCAGCGTGGTGAGCGCGACCGCCAGGAAGTCGAGCGCCTGGGCCACCGGCTGGCCGTGAAAATTCCCGCCGCTCAGGACATCACCATTCTCGAAGACGAGCGGGTTATCGGTGCTGGCATTGAGCTCGATCGCCACGGTGTCCCGTGCGAAGCGGATGGCGTCGGCGCAGGCGCCGAGCACCTGTGGGGTACAGCGAAGGCTATAGGCATCCTGCACCCGCGGGTCATTGTCCCGGTGTGACTCACGGATCTCACTGTCGGCCAGCAGTGCCCGCAGGAGCTCGGCACAGCGGCGCTGGCCTTCGTGGGGCCGCGCGGCATGGATCCGCGCATCGAAGGGCGCGGGTGTGCCCCGCAATGCTTCCAGGCTCAGCGCCGCCGCCCCCACCGCCGCGCGCCAGAGCAACTCCGCCTCATGCACCATGATGGCCAGCAGCGCAGTCTGCGCCTGGGTACCGTTGATGAACGAGATGCCTTCCTTGGGACCGAAGGTCCATGGCGTCAGTCCAGCGGCCTGAAGCGGCGGCCCGGCCGCAGCAGCGCTTCCGCTCGCCGACCTCACCCAGCCCTCCCCCATCAGCACCAGCGCGACGTGACTGAGCGGGGCCAGGTCGCCGCTCGCGCCGACGCTCCCCTGCTCCGGCACCCACGGCACCATGCCGCTGTTGAACAGCGCGAGCAGCGCATCGACCAGCCCGGGCCGGACCCCGCTCGTCGATCGCGCGAGCACGTTGGCCCGGAGCAGCATCAGCGCCCGCACCGCGTCAGCGGGCAGCGGCGTGCCGACACCCGCCGCGTGACTCCGGATGAGATTGACCTGCAACTGTTCGAGGCGGTCAGGAGCGATGTGGACGTTGGCCAGCTTGCCAAATCCCGTGTTGATCCCGTAGATCACCTGCCCGTTGGCGATGGCATCCTC
>DASSHL010000346.1:0-2407 GCA_035692845.1 Gemmatimonadales bacterium | reverse complement strand
TGCAGCAGCGTCAGGAACAGCGCCGACTTCAGCTCCTGCGCCACTGGATAGGCCGCGTGGGTAATGCCGACCGCCGGCTTCGATTCGCGCTCCAGGTTGATGCTGACGGGGTTGCGCAGCATGGAGCGGGTCAGCGTCAGGATCGGTGCCGGCATGGTGGCGCTGAAGAACAGTGTCTGGCGCCGCTCCGCCGATGGCAGGTGCCGCAGGATCTTCTTGATCTCGGGCAGGAAGCCCATGTCGAGCATGCGGTCGGCCTCGTCCAGCACAAGGACTTCGAGTCCGCCGAGACGCGCATATGGATGATGGAAATGATCGAGGAGGCGACCCGGTGTGGCGATGAGCACGTCAGCGCCGCTGCGGAAGGCATGCTCCTGCGGGCCCATCCCCACGCCGCCGAAGATGGCGGCTCCGGTGATGGGCGTGTGCACGGCGAGGGCATTCAGGTCTTCAAGGATCTGGGCCGCCAGCTCGCGAGTGGGCGTGAGAATCAGTGCACGGGTGGTGCCCCGCGGTTGCCGCAGCAGGCGCTGCAGGATCGGCAGGAGAAAGGCCGCCGTCTTCCCGCTGCCAGTCATGGCGCAGGCGAGCACGTCGCGCCCGGCCAGCGCCGGCGGAATCGCGTCGACCTGGATCGGGGTGGGTCGTATGAATCCGAGTTCCCGGATGCCCTTGAGCAGGTCGGGATGCAAGCCCAGCGACGTGAACGGCACGGAGTGTTCCCTGGCGGGAGAGAGACAATTTCGAAGGGTGAAGCATAGTGATGGCAGGGGGGTGCGGCAATGCGAGAGGACGGCGAGGATAGGGGTTAGGGGCTGGGGGTCAGGGGCTAGGGTGGTACAGTCTCAACACATCGGTAACAGATCAGTCTCAGGACATGGGTGACACTTCCCGCCAAGTTTCGGGCCTCACCAGGAGGACCGATGCCGTGGCACGAGGAGTCTCCCATGTCGCTTCGTCAGCAGTTTGTGCAGGATGCCCAGCGCCAGACCGTCGCGCTCACGGAGCTCTGCGCGGCCTACGGCATCAGCCGCAAGACTGGCTACAAGTGGCTCGCGCGCTACGCGGCCGGGGGCCGCCCTGCGCTCACCGATCAGTCCCGCCGCCCGCACACCGCACCCAGCGCCGTGGCGCCCGCGCTCCTCGAGGCCCTGCTCGTCCTCCGGCAGCGGCATCCGCACTGGGGCCCGCGCAAGCTGCTCCAGCTCGCCCACCGCCACGATCCCACCGCCTCATGGCCGGCCCGGCCCACCCTCGCGCGCTATCTGCGCCAGGCCGGCCTCGTCGCGCCGCGGCGGCGGGTGCGACGTCCGGGATCCGCGGGCCCACCGCAGGCCCCGATGGATGTGCCCAATGCGGTGTGGACCACCGACTTCAAGGGCCAGTTCCGGCTGGGCGATGGCTCGCTCTGCTATCCGCTGACGCTCGCCGATGGCTGCAGCCGCTTCCTGCTCCGCTGTCACGCGCTCACGAGCACCCGCGTGGTCGAGAGCCGGCCGGTCTTTGTCCGCGCGTTTCAGGAGTACGGCTTGCCCACCCGCATTCGCTCCGACAACGGGGTGCCCTTCGCCACCCAGGCCCTCGGCCGGCTCTCGGCGCTCTCGGTCTGGTGGATCCGGCTCGGCATCCTGCCGGATCTCATCGCGCCCGCCTCGCCCCAGCAGAACGGCCGGCACGAGCGCATGCACCGGACGCTCAAACGGGAGTGCACCCGCCCCCCGCGCCGCTCCCGGCGGGCGCAGCAGCAGTGCTTCGATCACTGGCGCCAGGAATTCAACGAGCTCCGCCCGCATGAGGCGCTCGACGACGCCACCCCCGCCTCGGTGTATACGCCGTCCCCGCGGCCCTATCCGGCGCGCTTGCCGCCGCTCGCCTATCCGGCCCATTATGAGGTCCGGCGCGTCAGCACCAATGGCGGCATCCGCTGGCACACACAGTGGGTGAATGTCAGTCAAACGCTCGGCGGCGAACTGATCGGCCTCACCGAGATTGACGATGGCGAGTGGGACGTCTACTTCGGCCCGCTGCGCCTCGGCCGCTTCCACGAGCGCACGCATCACCTTGAGGATGCGCTCGGTCGCCACCATCGGCGACCCTACTCAACCGTGTTACCCATGTCCTGAGACTATTCTGTCACCTATGTCTTGGACTGCTCAGCTACTGTTCTGAAGCAGGCCTCACCATTTCGACTGTCCACACACTGTCCTCACGGGTCCCCAGTGCCGCATCGGGCTGATCCATGCGGCTGAGCCGCTCTACGGTCGCGGCGGCGATGGTCCCAGCCGCAGAATCCTTGCAGGGGAATCGCACGGCGTACGCATTCGCTCTTGGCGAGCGAGCGACCCCATTAACCACGTCAATGGCGTCAGCGAATGCGTGAGCCCGGCCGCGCAATGTATCGGCCACC
>DASSHL010000345.1:0-4799 GCA_035692845.1 Gemmatimonadales bacterium | reverse complement strand
GGATCGCACCGATGACGCGCTGCGCGCGCTGGCGCAGTCGGCCTGGGCGCTCGAACCCGACCGGATCATCCTCAAGGAGATGGGCAAGTACCGCCGGGGTCGGGCGGAAGGCGAAGTGTGTCACGTGCTGGAAGCCGAACTTCAGGCGCTCGGTGCGCCCATGTCGATGATCGAACGTGTCGAGACGGAGGCAGAGGCGACCCGCACGGCGCTGGCGTGGGCGCAGGAGGGTGACCTGCTGATCCTGCTGGTACACGAGAAGCGGGAAGAGGTGCTGAGGGTGTTGGAAGAGGCGGGAAGACGGGAAGCCGGGAAGACGGGAAGCTGACAGGCGGGAAGACGGGAAGGCCTTATCCCTCCAGATCTTCCCGCCTTCCCGTCTTCCCGTCCTCCCGTCTTCGCTCCGCGACCAGCACCTCGAACCGCTCCGTCAGCTCCCGCTGGCGGCGGCGGAGTTCGCGGACGCGTCCGGGATGGCGGCGGAGGACGAGATAGCGCTTCACGTCACGCCAGGCGGCGCGCCAGCGCTCCCGGATCCAGAGGCCTGCAATACCGAGCGCCGGCGCCGCGACCAACGTAATGAGGGACCAGAGCGCTCCACCCAGCGCAGCCGCCGTGATGACCAGCGCCGCCAGCCACGCCGCATACAGTACGATGCCGCCGTAGAGCTTGTACGTGGAGCGAATGTCGCGCTCGCCGTGGATGCCTTCCGCGACGATACCCGTGAGCCGGTAGGGCACCCACCAGAGCAGAAATCCCGCGGCAGCCACGGCAAAGACGGGCAATAGCAGCAGCGGCAGCCGCCGCACGCTCCAGCTCACTGCCGTATCGACACGCAATTCGGATTCGAGATCGGTTGGCGTCAGGTCGAGCCGGGCCAGCGAGCGCGAATGATGGCGCACGGCTCGCGCGAGCGGGGCCCAGCGGCTGACAGGGTTGAGCCGGATGTGGCTCAGCAACTCCGACGCGATCCGCAACCGCTCCAGCCGCTCATACGGCTCGTCCGAGCCCCCACGCTCCGCATGCCACACAGCCTCGGCGCACTCGACGAGCGGCGCGTCCTCCCAGCGCTCCACATTGAGGGTGACCTTGCGCAGCGCCCTGTCCATGCGACGGGTGAGTTCGCGAACAGCGTCGCCATCGGCGGCACCGCGCAGGGCGAGATCGTCCCATTCGAGGGGTGCGCCGACCAGCGCGAGCGCTTCGGACCGGAAGGTCTCCTTCTCGCGCATGTTGAGACCCACCGGCACGATCGGCACAGCCGAGCCCAGTTTTTCTGCGGCGAGCAGCGCGATGCGCGCCGCGCCGGTCTTGAGTGGCGCGAGCGACGGCTCGTTATGACTCTTGCCCTCGGGAAAGACGGCAATCGCGGCGCCGTTGGCCAGCGCCTCGCCCGCCGCCGCCAGGACATCGGCGTTCCTTGCCAGCTGAGCCGGATTGTCCTGCGGCCGGTGCACCGGCACGGCGCCCACGGAACGCAGCAGCCACGCAATGCGAACATCCTCGAACAGCGGCGCCTTGGCGAGGAAGCGCACCGGCCGCCCAGCCGCGGCCAGCACCAGCACCGGGTCCACCAGCGAATTGGGATGATTGGCGATGAGGAGCACCGGCCCGGACGGCGGGACCTCTCCCTCGCAGGCAAGGCGATAGAACACCTTGCCTGCGAGCCGAGCGAGGCGAGGTGCCGTACTCATCCACGCATCAGGTCGTTCAGTCGCTCACGCAGCGGCTCGATGACGCTGTCCTTTGCCGGCTCCTTGATCCGCGCGAGCGCGCGCCGGTCGCTCCCGTAGACGTCATCCCGGAACTGCACCTGCCCATCTTTCGGGAATGCCGTGAGGTAGAGGAGGTAGACCGGCACCTGATTCGTCACCCGTACCGATTCCTGGACCGTGTCCGCGAGTGCCTCGTGAATGCGGGCATCATTCCACTCCGAGTTGCCGGCAAGAACGAACCGCGCAAACGCCTCCGGATCCTGCAGCCGAACGCATCCGTGGCTGGCTGCGCGATCACGCTCCTTGAACAGGCCGGTCGCCGGGGTGGCGTGCATGTAGACCGCGAAGCGATTGGGAAAGAGAAACTTGATGTTGCCGAGCGCGTTACGCTCGCCCGGTCCCTGGCGGATCAGGTAGTGGAAATCGGCGGTGTCCGCGTCCCAGTCCACGTCGTCGGGGTCGAGCGGCACGTCGGGATGGTCCCGGTCCACCACTTCATAGCCATGCTGGGCCAGGTAATCCTTCTCTTCCCGCACCTTGGGAATGATCTCCTTGGTCGCGATGCTCTTGGGCACGTTCCAGTCGGGGTGGAATACCACCTCACTGATGGTATCGGCGAACACCGGGGTCGCGTGTTCGTAGTCCTTGCCCACCACGACCCGCATGGTGAGCACTTCCTTCCCACCGTCGAATGCACGCAGCTGATATTCCGGAATATTCACCAGCACGTAACGATTGCCGAAATCATTGGGCACCCAGCGGAGCCGGTCGAGGTTCAGTTCGATCTGCTCCACGCGCCGCTCGACCGGTACGTTGAGCGCGGCCAGGGTCTCCTTGTCCACGCCCTTGCCGGGCGGGAGGTTGTGGCGGGCACGAAAATGATTGACGGCCTCGTTCAGCGCACCATCGTAGGCGGAGTCGCCATCAGCGCTGCCGAGGTCGCCGGTGGCCGCGAGCCTGGCGCGCAGCAGCATGATGCGCCCGCTTCGCTCACCGGGCTTGATGGCGCCGCCGGGAATTTCCTTCCAGCCGCCGCTGTCGGCGATGGCACGGTAGTCGGCCAGTCCATCCAGCAGCGCCTGGTACTGCCTGGACCTCGGCCGCAGCTGGCCGATCATGCCGGCAAATTTTTCCTCGCTCGCCGCGGCGAGCAGGATGCTGTCGGCGGTCTTTCGCCGGGTCTTGGCCAGGAAGCCGTCGTTGATGAGCTGGGGGTCCACCCGGCCCACCAGCATGTCGGAGCCGTATTCGAGGTAGAGCCCGGTGAGGCGCAGCTCGAGCGTCGCCAGCTTGCTGGCGGTGACCTTGCCGGAGTCGTAGGTCTGGCGCAAGACGTTGCTCAAGCCCGCCAGGTCGTAGTCAGCCGAGCGAAGCCCTTCCTTGTCTGCGGAGGCGATGGCGTCCACCAGTGAACGGGCATTGGCATTGGGTTTCTCACCGTCAACCCAGAGGGGCTTGCCGTTGCGCGCCTGGTAGAGCGCCTGGGTGGCGTCCCACTGGTCAGCCGGCACGCCCGCAGGCGCCTTCTTCTCCCCCAGCAACTGATTGAGTGACCCGGTAACCTGTTCAACTGGTACGCCCCCCCCGCAGGACAGCGCGGCCAGTACCAGGCCGCCGAGCAGCAGGTGTCGGATTTGCATGATGCTCCTCTATGTAGGCAGGGCGCCGGCCAAGCCGGTGCCTGCTATTTTCTTCGCATGTCCAGAACAATTGGTCGTCCGTGAACATTCGCGCCGCGCGGCGAATCCTGCAAATCGGCGCACTGCTGGTGGTGATGGCCGTCACCAGCGGGCCGCTCTTCGACCTGGACCGGTTTCAGGTGCCCAAGGAGCTCGTGCTGCACCTGGCGGCTTTTGGCGCGCTGGTGCTGGTGCTGCGCTCGTCGCGCTCGCTCTCGTTCGGCGTGGTGGACTGTCTCCTGGTGGGCTTTGCGCTGGTGAGCTCGATCTCGGCGGTCGCCGCCCCGAACGGATGGGTGGCCTTCCGGGCGGTAGGGATCACGTGGGCCGCAATCGCCTGCTTCTGGAGTGGCCGCGCCATCGCCGACGCAGGGCTGGCCCGTCCGCTGCTCTCCATCCTCGCGGCGGTCACCGTGCTGGGATCGGGCATCGCGCTGCTGCAGGCGTACGACGTGGCGATGCCGCTGATCGCCTCAGCCCGGCTGCCCGGCGGCACCTACGGAAACCGCAACTTCATGGCGCACGCCGCGGCCATCGGCCTGCCGCTCATCCTGTACCTCACGCTCACCAGCCGCAGCCGGTGGGGCGTGCTGCTCGGCTCGGCTGGCGCCGCGGTGTCGGCGGCTGCACTACTGCTCTCGCGGACGCGCGCCGCCTGGGTTGCGGTGACCGTGGGATTGCTCTTCCTCGTGATCGAGGGCATCTGGGTCAATGGTCTCTGGCGGGAGCGCCCGACTCGAGGCCGGCTGGCGACCCTGATCGCCGCCGGCATCATCGGCGTGACGGCAGCATTCCTCCTCCCCAACACGCTCGCGTGGAAGTCGGACAGTCCCTATCTCGATTCGCTGGTAGGCGTCGCCAATTTCCATGACGGCAGCGGACGCGGCCGGCTGATCCAGTGGCGCAATACCCTTCGCATGGCCAAGGACCATCCGGTACTCGGCGTCGGCCCCGGCAATTGGCAGGTCTACTACCCGCTCTACACGACACCGGGTGATCCGGCGTACGACCATGGCGATCCAATCCCGACCAATCCGTGGCCCTCGAGCGACTGGATGGCGTTCCTCTCGGAGCGCGGCCTCCTGGCGTGTGCGCTCCTCGCGGCGGCCGTCGGCGGCCTCATGTTCGTGGGGTGGAGACGGTCACGACAGCACGGCGCAGGGCCGGAAGGTCTGGCGGGACTGGCCATGGTCGCGGTCCTGCTGGTCACCGTGGTGGCGGGAGCGTTCGATGCAGTGCTGCTGCTCGCCGCGCCAACATTCATCGTCTGGACGGCGGCAGGTGCACTCCGGCCCGCACCGAGACGGCTGGTGACGCTCCCGGAGGGAGCAGCGCAGGGAATGATGTGGGGCGCTGCCGGCCTGGGAACGCTCTTCGCCGCACGAAGCACCCTGACGGCGCTGGC
>DASSHL010000344.1:0-4579 GCA_035692845.1 Gemmatimonadales bacterium | reverse complement strand
GCGTCGTGGATGATATCGTTGATCTGGGTGACTTCACCCAGGGTGAGGTCGTCGCCGCCGATGATGTTGATCAGGACGCCGGTAGCGCCGGCAATGGAAACATTGTCGAGCAGCGGGCTGGAGATGGCCTGCTGGGCCGCTTCCAGCGCCCGGGTGTCGCCCCGGCCCATCCCGGTGCCCATGAGCGCCGCGCCGCCGTTCTGCATCACGGTGCGGACGTCGGCGAAATCCACGTTGATGATGCCGGTGGCGGTAATCAGGCTGGCGATGCCCTGCGTCGCGTGCAGCAACACTTCATCGGCCTTCTTGAGTGCATCCTGGAACGGGATGCCCTTGCCTACCACCGCTAGCAGCCGCTCATTGGGCACCACGATCATGGTGTCCACGCTCTTCCGCATCTCCCCGATGCCGTTCTCCGCCTGGCGCATCCGCTTCCGGCCCTCGAACAGGAAGGGCTTGGTCACGATACCCACGGTGAGCGCACCAGCTTCGCGTGCGATCTGCGAGATGATCGGGGCTGCGCCGGTGCCGGTGCCACCGCCCATGCCGCAGGTGATGAAGACCATGTCCGCCCCCTGAAGCTGGGGCGAGATTTCATCGCGATTTTCCTCCATGGCCTGGCGCCCGATCTCAGGGCGTGCACCGGCCCCGAGTCCGCGCGTCAGTTTCCGGCCGATCTGCAGCTTCACGTCAGAGCGTGAATTCTGCAGCGCCTGGGCGTCGGTATTGACCGAGATGAATTCGACGCCCTGCAGCCCTTCTTCGATCATGCGGTTGACCGCATTCCCGCCGCCGCCACCAACGCCGACCACCTTCATTCGCGCGTTCTGCGCGCCGCTTTCTTCCAGCTCAAAGATCATGGCAACCCCTTCCGGCACGACTCAGAAGAAATCCTGCAACCAGCGTTTGACGGGAGCGAAATATCGGTCCACACCGAGCGGCCGCCTGCCGCCGGTGCCGAATCCACTTACGAGGGACTGCCGAGCGCCATAGAGCACGAGCCCCACCGGCACCGCAAAGGCCGGCGATTCCACGCTGTCAGCCAGTCCACGCAGGTGCTGACCCGGGACTCCGGTTCGCGCCGGCATGGCAAACACTTCACGCGCCAGTTCCACGATCCCCGGGGCCTGGGCACCGCCACCAGTCAGGATCACTCCCGCCGGCAGGCGCTGGCTGAAGCCGGCGCGCGTGATTTCATCGGACGCATACTCCAGGACTTCCTGCATCCGCATGTGCATGATGTGGGCGAGCACGCGGCGATGCGCATTGCGCGCACCCTGCCCCGGCGTACTCGGAAGGTCGAACAGGTCCTGCTCCGGCACCAGCGGCTCGTAGGCCGCGCCGTACCGTTCCTTCAGCCGTTCGGCATCGAGCTGGGTGACCTGCAGCCCATGCACGATGTCGCCGGTGACGTGGCCGCCGGCGCACAGCAGCGACGCCGTATGGCGAATCTTGCCGCCCTGGAAAATGGCGACGTTGGTGGACCCGCCGCCCAGCTCGATGATGGCGCAGCCCAGCTCCCGCTCATCGGGGGTCAGCACCGCGAGCGACGCGGCCAGCGGCTCGAGCACGAATTCCGCGACCTGGTGCCCAGCCCGTTCCACGCATTTCCGCAGGTTCTGCATGGCGCTCGACAGCACCGTGACGAGGTAAACCTCGGCCTCGAGACGCGAACCTGTCATGCCGATCGGATCGGTGATGCCGGCCTGCTGGTCGATCAGGTAATCCTGTGGAATGGCATGCAACAGCTCGTGGTCCCGCCCGAAGGAGATGTTGCTGGCCATGTCATTGACCCGCGCCACGTCCCCAGTACGGATCTCGTCGCCGGTGACGCTGACCATGCCGTGGCTGCTGCGTCCGGCCACATGCTCGCCCGCGATGCCGCAGTAGATGGCACCCACTTCCAACCCGGCCATCCGTTGCGCGTCCCGCATGGCGCGGCCGATGGCGCGGGTCGTCTCTTCGATGTCCCGCACCACGCCACGCCGGACCCCCGGGCTTCGTTCCACGCCAACGCCGAGGATCTTGGCCGACGGCGCGCGCGCGTCGCCAGTCACTTCGGCAACAATGCCAACGACCTTGGTGGAGCCGATATCGAGTGCGGCAACCAGCCGGTCGGGCTGTACGCTCATGCCCCGCCCCGGACCACGACGGAGCCGGTGAACCGGCCGTCGAGTTCGTCGAACGCCTGACCCTTTGCTGTCAGATCCGAAGCCACCAGCGTCACCGCACGCATCTCCTCGATCGAAGCATCGGGCCGGAAAATGAACTGGCGGCCCTTCACCGTGAGTGCCACATCCGTTCCCCGGAGCCGGGCAGCGGTTACCTCGCCAAACAGCGCCGGATCGAGGCGCCGCACCGTGGCCAGCAGCTGGCCGATCTGTGGCGCCGCTGTGGCGGCCACCGGCAGGTCAGGCGCCGAGCGCGACGGATCAAATGGCAGCACCTTGCCTGCCGCATCCATGAGCCGAAGCGTGCCATTGCTCGGCACCAGCGCCACCGGCACCCGCTCCCGCACCGTGATGACCAGCGTGCCCGGCAGGCGCCTGCTGACTCGCGCCGAGCGCACGCCCGGAATGGATGCGGCGTGCTTCTCGACGCCGTCCAGATTCCCGAACAGGTTCAGCGAACGAGGCAACGCCAGCTTGGCCAGCGCCGTCTCGGGCGATCCATACCGGAGCCCGACAAACTCGACCCGGCGAACGCGGAAGAAGTCGAGCTGGCGCGCCGCGACCGGCCCGCCGAACCAGAGGAGCGGCACCAGGACTACGCCGCCCAGCCACCAGCGCCGCTTCATGCCGGAGCCAGGGCCGACAGCAACTCGGGACCGATCCGCGTGATATCGCCGGCGCCGAGCGTCAGCACCAGGTCGCCAGGCCGAAGCCGGGCGCGGACCTGGTGCGCGAGCGCCGGACGGTCGGGCTCGAAGGTGACGTCGGCACCGGCCTCACGGGCCGCGTCGGCCACCAGCTGGCCGGTCACGCCCGCCACGGGTGCTTCGCGCGCGCCGTAGACATCAGCAACGACGACCACGTCGGCGGCCGCGAGGGCCTGGCCCATGGCCGCGCCGTGTTCCTGGGTTCGTGAATACAAATGCGGCTGAAACACTGCCACCAGCCGACGCTCCGGGTACGCCTGCCGTGCCGCCGCGAGTGTCGCGACGAGTTCGGAGGGATGATGCGCGTAGTCATCCACGAGGACTACGCCACCCGCTTCACCAAGCCGGTCGAAACGCCGGCCAACACCGCTGAATGCCGCGAGCGCCTCGAGCGCCCGCTCCACTGAACCGTCCAACGCAGCCACGGCTCCCAAGGCCCCGGCGGCATTGCGCACATTGTGCATTCCGGGCACTGAGAGCGCGAGTGTCACGCGCCGCCCGTCCGGCAAGGTAACCTCACTTCGCGAGCCGGCCGCATCCTGTGCCACCGCGCCGATGCGAAGTTCAGCATCAGCGGCGGTGCCGAAGCGCCAGACCCTGTTGCCGAGGGATCGCGCCACCCGACGGGCACCGGCATCGTCGGCCCCGATCAGTACCGTGTCCGCGCGACTGGCAAACTCCGCGAACGCGGCCTCGAGCTGGTCGATGGAACCATAGCATTCGAGATGATCAGGCTCGACGTTGTTGACGATGGCCACCGTCGGCTCGAGCGCCAGGAATGCCTTGTCGTACTCGTCAGCTTCGACCACGTAGAGGGTGCTGCCACCCAGGCGCGCATTGCCGCCCCATTCGCGGACCCGCCCCCCGGCCAGGCCGGTGGGCTGGAGACCGGCTGCTTCCAGCGCGGCGGTGGTCATGACGGTCGTGGTGGTCTTGCCGTGAGTGCCGGCTGCGCCGACCACCGTCATGCCGTTGACCAGGCCGCCCAGCGCTTCCTTGCGCGGCACGACGGGAATTCCCGCCGCGCGGGCCTGCTCCAGTTCCGGATGGGTATCGGGAACCGCGGCCGTCACTACCACGGCGCGCGTGCCGGTTACATGCGAAGGATCGTGCCCGAGCATGACCTGGGCACCACTGGCGATCACGTCCTGCGCGCCCGCCAGGTCGGTATCACACCCCGTGACCACGACACCCCGGCGACACGCCAATACGGCCAGGGCGCTCATCCCCGCGCCACCGACCCCCATGAAGTGCACCGGACGCCGGTCGGCAGGGTTGAATAGGTCCATCGTGGTTGCGCTAATGTAAAATCACGCCAGCGTTTGCGAAAGACTGTCAGGATGCCAACAGTGTCAGGAATAATGACACTATGTCGCGAGCGGCGTCGGGACGCCCGCGCATTCCCGCGAGGTCGGCCATCTGCTGCCGGCGCGCGGCGTCGGCCAGCATTGGCGCCAGCGTCGGCCCCAGGCCAGCCGCGTCCATGGTGGACTGCAATAACATGCACGCCGCGCCGGCGGCTTCGAGCACGCGGGCGTTGTGGGTCTGGTGGTCCGAGGCGGCGGTCGGAAGCGGGATCAGGATCGCTGGCAGCCCCCAGGCACAAAGCTCCGCCACTGTCATCATACCGGCCCGCGAGATGACCAGATCCGCGACAGCATAGGCATCGGCCATGGGATCCTGGAAGTCCCGCACCACGAC
>DASSHL010000343.1:0-3806 GCA_035692845.1 Gemmatimonadales bacterium | reverse complement strand
CACCAGCTCCATGTTGGCGATGTTGCGCGCCGCAGCTTCCGGTACCCCATCTGACATATAACCCCCAAAGTACCATTGACAGGTTAGGCTAGGATATGTAGCATGTAACCTGTGTTCGGAATATTGGTGGTTAGCACACTGATGGCAAGGAGTTGGGCATGACTTGGACATCGCGGTGGTGGGCGCTCTGGAGGCGGGTCGCGAGCCCCCTCGCACGTACCAGATTGCTATGAGGTCGCAATGATCGCCCGGACCTGGCGTGGGGCCACGGCGACCGGCGAGGCGGAAGCGTATCTCGAGTACCTCGACCGCACCGGCGTCGCCGAGTGCCGGGCGACTCGCGGCAATCTGGGTGTCATGGTCCTTCGGCGCCCGATGGGCGAGGAGACCGAGTTCCTCTTCATCTCATACTGGGACCACGAGGATTCGATCCGCGCCTTTGCCGGCGACGACATCACCCAGGCGCGGTTCTTTGCGGAGGACGATCGGTACCTTACGCAGCGCGACGAGGTGGTGCGGCATTATGTGGTGGATCGTTGGGAGCGGTGGGCGGTGAGCAGTGCGGGAGGCTGAATGGATCGGCTTCGACCAAGCCCCAGGCCCTGAGCCCTATCGCAGTATCTCCTCCAGACCGGCATCGATTTCAGCAGGCTGGATCGGGCCCGCGTGCACGCGGCGGATCACGCCCGCCGAATCCACGAAGACCGTCACCGGAAGCTGGATGACGCCGTAGGCCATGGCCGTCCTGATCCGGGGATCCAGTAGCACCGGAAAGGGCAGGGACAGGCCGGTGGCAAACTGGCGGATCTTCTTCTCTTTCTCGCCATCCGCATTGACCGCCAGCACCACCAGCCCTGCCTCCTGATGCTCGTTGAATCGAGTGGCCAGCTCCGGCATTTCATGGATGCAAGGCGGGCACCACGTCGCCCAGAAGTTGATGATGACCGGATGCCCGCGGAGTTTCGCCAGATCTACCGTCGTGGAGTCGAGTGCGCGGAGGCTGAATTCGGGCGCCTGTGTTCCCACGGTGGGCTGCTGCGCAAGGAGGCGAGCCACGGTGCCCAGGAGGAATACGAGCACCGTGGCTAGTGAACGCATGGCGTACGTCACAGGACGTTCGCGGCCAACCGTCAAGCTCACATCCGCCGGCTGAAGTCGAAGTAGACCACGAAGTCGTTCACGCCCCCGCCGCTCAGGCGAACGGTGCCATCGGACAGCGTCAGGGGGAGATAGTTGTGCCGGACCCGCACGGGTACGCTCAGCGTGAACTGATTCACGCCGGTGACCCAGGAGAGCCCCGGATCCACGTACATGGTGTAACCCGCCTTGCGCTGGTAGTCGTCGTGCCCGCCGATGAGATCGGCTGACGTGGTCCCGTCGATCCTGCCACCAAGGCTGAATGAGAGGCCGTGGCTTGGCACCGCTGCCCACGCGAGTCCGAGGCGTCCGGTGTAGACATCGGGAACCGACCACTCGACCCCCGCCGGCGGGTCCACGACGTCGGTGTGCTCCTTCAGGCTAGCCGAGTAGGCGCCCACTTGATAGAGCGAGAGCCGGGGCGCCAGCCGCTGGAACGCCTGCATCTGCAGCAGGACAGCGAAGCCGCCATCACCAGGCTGCACCGTCTGTGTGACGGGCTGCTGGGACACGCTGCCATTGGCAGCGAATGCCTCGTCCGTCTGGTGCACGCTCCCCGTGGGCGTCTTCACGCCGAGACTCACCTGCGCGTTGGTGAACGGGTGCTGGGTCGGCTGGGCGATCCAGTAACCGGCCGTGAGGCTCAGGTCGCCGATGCCCGTCGCCGAGGTAGTATGACGCGCGCCGTCCGGGTGAATATTGCTGGATGAACTGGAGGACATCGGGACGGCCAGCGTGAGGCTGGTGCGCTCCGACAGTCCATACGCCGCGCTCAGGTTGAGCGAGTTGAGGTGAATCCGGAGTGGCTCTCCGCCGGGCGATTTGGCCTCGTTCTCCTCGCTGCCCACGTAGAAGCGGTGCGTCGCCACCCGGCGGATCCCGATGCCCACCTGCCATTCGTGCGGCCTCAGAAACGACGTCGTCTGGCCGCCCAGGCTGGGCGACGTAAACCGCAGCGGCATGCAGCCCTGCGCATCGGCGGCACCGGGAACGCACAGTGCGAGCAGCAGCGCGCCTGCAGCGTAGCCGCTCCAGCCTGTTCTCGGGACTCTCTTCATGGTCGTGCCCTCCAGGGGAGGCGGCTGTCGCCGCCGGTTGTGGCCCGCACGCCAGCGGCGCCAGGGCAGCTGGCGCCGCCTGACGGGCGAGTGATACGACCTCCGCGTCGGACTCGGGTTCCGTCGGTACCTGCTTCCCTGTTACGCGAAAAGGGCCGGGAACGGCTCAGCGGGTCGGGGTCTTCAGGGCTGAGGGCTTAGGGCTTAGGGCTGAGGGCTGAGGGCTGAGAGCTGAGAGCCGAGAGCCGAGCGAAGCGATAGCTCTTAGCTCTCAGCTCTTAGCTCTCAGCTCTCAGCTCTCAGCTCACAGCTCACAGCTCACAGCTCAGTCTTCTCCCGTAAACCCAACGCCCTGCTGCACCAGCACCCGCACGGTCTCCCCCTGGCGCCGGCCGGGCCGGTAGACGCTCTGCAGGACCATCTGGCGCGCGGCGTCATCAAAGGCGTCGCTGGAAGTCTCCAGCACCTTGACTGACTGCGGCTCGACCCGGCCATTCACGTCGATGACGAACTGCAACTTGACGTGTGCGGCGACGCCCGCGAGGCCAGGAGGAATTACCTTGGGGCCGGCACGCAAGAGCGACGGCGCCTCGTCGGCTTCCGCCGATGTGATGACGATGCTGCGCGTGCCCGCGGAGTCGGGTGGGAAAGTCACGCCAGTCATGACCTCGCCCGGGCGTCCGTGACCGTCGTAGTCGGCCGGATCGAATGGTGGGGCATCGGTGCTGACTGGCGGCACCTGAAGCGGAACGTTGGTGACAATCGGAATGACCGGCGCCGGCCGTGCCTCGATCGCTGGCTCCGCGTTGTCAGGCTGTGACCTGTCAGCATCGACCGTGCGCTCGTCAACG
This sequence comes from Gemmatimonadales bacterium, assembly GCA_035692845.1. Lineage (GTDB taxonomy): Bacteria > Gemmatimonadota > Gemmatimonadetes > Gemmatimonadales > GWC2-71-9 > CAMLHP01. The sequence continues at coordinate 760 of DASSHL010000343.1, read as the reverse complement.
GGCACCATGATGACCGGGACGACCGTACGCGCCTCGGCGTTGACGAGATCCGCGCGCGTGGCCCACACGGCGCCAGTGATGATCAGGGCATGCACCCCGATGGAGGTACCAGTTTGCCAGACAGACCGCTGGCGCGTGCGGGTGGATTCAGGCAGGAGGTCGAACATGGCGCCATCTCCGTGGCTCGGGATGGCTCTACGATGGCACGGGAAGATGGCGCTGGTTTGCGAGGGAGATGACAAAAGGGTGAAAAAGAGGTGAGGGGCGGGCGCGAAGAGCTGAGAGCTAAGGGCTAAGGGCTAAGAGCTAAGGGCTAAGAGCTAGGAGCTGTACCGTCGCTCAGCCCTCAGCTCCTCAGCTCCTCAGCTCCTCACCGCCGAGTGATCTTCACCCGCCACACCTCCGGTCCGGTCGCCTCGTAGTCCCAGCCGTAGGTTCCAGGATGCTCGGCGTCAAGTTGATACTTGAGCGGCCTGGGGTCGTGGTCGTTAATGATGACCAGCGAGTCCCCGGCCTTGAGTGCGTCGACCTTCGAGAAAATGGTCGGGTGCTTCTCCCTCGGCGGGATGACACGGACGTCCAGTTCGTTCGATGCAACAGACATGCTCTCTGCTCCCGATGATTGATGAATTGCTGCCGGCGGCGGCCGCCGGATGTGAACCTGCACCATGTCGGGCCCTGTTTCCCGAACCTCGTAGGCGAACCCTCGCTCCTCCAGCACCGGCAGCAGGAAGCGGGGCACCCGGACATTGACCTGCAC
>DASSHL010000342.1:0-4063 GCA_035692845.1 Gemmatimonadales bacterium | reverse complement strand
GTAGTGGACCTGCTGTCTCCCATTGGCATGGGGCAGCGCGGGCTGATCGTGGCCCCGCCCAAGGCCGGCAAGACCATCCTCCTGCAGAAGCTCGCCAATGCCATCTCGGAAAATCATCCGGAGATCGCGCTCATCGTCCTGTTGATTGACGAGCGCCCGGAAGAAGTGACCGACATGGAGGAAAACGTGAAGGCGGAGGTCATCTCCTCCACCTTTGACGAGCCGCCGGATCGCCACGTGCAGGTGGCCGACATGGTGATCGAGAAGGCCAAGCGTCTGGTGGAGCACGGGCGGGACGTCGTGATCCTCCTCGATTCGATCACCCGCCTGGCGCGAGCCCACAACGTGGTCGTGCCGCACTCGGGCAAGATCCTCTCGGGCGGTGTGGACGCCAATGCGCTGCAGAAGCCCAAGCGCTTCTTCGGCGCCGCGCGCAACATCGACAAGGGCGGCTCGCTTACCATCCTCGCCACGGCACTGGTGGATACCGGCAGCCGCATGGATGAAGTGATCTTCGAGGAATTCAAGGGCACCGGCAACATGGAACTGGTGCTCGACCGCCGCCTCGCCGACCGGCGTATCTGGCCCGCCATGGACATCCAGAAGAGCGGCACCCGCAAGGAAGAGCTGCTCATGGACAAGGACGAGCTCAACCGCGTCTATCTCCTGCGCAACTTCCTCGCCGACATGCCGCCCGTGGAAGCCATCGAGTTCCTGCTCGAGCGGATGAAGCGCACCAAGAACAACAAGGAATTCTTCGCCTCGATGCAACAGTAAGGCGGACCGCGGTCCGCCCCTGCTGCATCGTTGACACGCCCGGCCCATGATCCCCCGCACCGGCCGCCTCCTCGCCCTCGACTGGGGCGAGGTTCGCATCGGGGTGGCCGTGAGCGACGAGACCCAGTTGATCGCGAGCCCCCGCGCCACTCTCACCCGCCGAGCCGGCAAGCGATTTCCCATGCCATCATTTCTCGCCTTGGTTGAGCAGGAGCGACCCGTGGGCTTGATCGTGGGCCTGCCCCTCACCGCGGAGGGCAGCGAGGAGACTGCGGCAGGAAGCGCGCGCGAGATGGGCACGCTGGCCTCGGCGCGGACGCAGCTGCCGATCGAGTTCGTGGATGAGCGTTTTTCGACCGCGCGCGCGCTCGGAGCCATCCGTGAAATGGAGGGTTCCATTCGCGGGAGGAAGGCAGACGTCGACGCGCTGGCCGCCGCCGTGATGCTGCAGCAGTTCCTGGACATGCGGCGGAAGAGATGACAGACGGACAGGTGGACAGATGGACAGCGGTCGACGGTCGACAGTCAACGGCCGACGCGCAACCCGCGTCTCGTCTCCCGTATCCATCACAGTCCATCTGTCCATCTGTCCATCTGTCCATCTTGTTCCTGCTCGCCTTGTCGTCCTGTCAGTCTCCTGGCCCCAGCGGCAAGGACGAGCACTTCACCATTCCTGAGCACGCGACCTTCGGCCAGGTGCTGGATACCCTCAGCGCCCATGCGCTGATTGGCAATCGCTTCGTTTTCAAGCTCCGCGCCCGGCTGAGCGGGGCGGATCGCCGGGTGCACGCAGGCCCATATGCGGCGAGCCGGGGCATCTCCGCCGGTGCGCTGCTCGACATGCTGGCTGAGGGACGCACCGCGGCAGTGCGCGTCACCATTCCCGAAGGGCTCACCATCGCGGAGGTCGCCGATATCGCGAGCCAGGACCTTGGCGTGCCGGCCGACTCCTTTATCGCTGCGGCACGCGACAGTGCGCTCGCCGACTCGTTCGGGATCGCAGCCCCGTCGCTCGAAGGATTCCTTCACCCGGACACGTATCTCCTGGCACAGGGCGCAAGCGCGAACGACCTCGTCGCGCTCATGGCCAGGCAGTTCGAGGCGAGCTGGAAGCCAGAATGGACCGCTCGGCTCGATAGCGTGCACATGAGCCGGCTCGAAGTAGTTACGCTGGCGTCGATCGTGGAAGGAGAAGCCAAGGCGGACGAGGAGCGGGAAACCATCGCGGGCGTCTACCTCAACCGCCTGCGAATCGGCATGGCGCTCCAGGCGGATCCCACGGTGCAGTATGCCATCCAGCTGGCGACGGGAGAGCGCAAGAGGCGGCTCTACACCAAGGATTATCGAACCCCATCACCGTATAACACCTACCTGCATCCGGGCCTGCCACCCGGCCCAGTCAATTCACCGAGCCTCCGGAGCATCGAGGCGTCGCTCTATCCGGCGGACGTGCCGTACCTTTACTTCGTCGCGCGGCCGGACGGCCATCATATCTTCTCGCGCACGTACCAGGAGCACCTGCGCGCGATCCGGGAAGCCCGCAGCGCGACAGGCAACTGAGAATCACGAAAGCACGAAGTGGGACGCGGGACGCGAGAGGCGCAAGCTCATGACCCACGGCCCACGACTCGCGACCCTGTTGGTTTTCGTGATTCTCAAGCCAGTTCGCGCGCAAACGCCCGCGCCGCTGCTGTGACGTCCGGCGCCGAGAGTATCGCCGATACCACCGCCACGCCCGCCCCGCCCGCCTCCAGCACCGCCTGCACGTCACCCGGCTGGATCCCGCCGATCGCGATGCACGGCCTCTCCCCGGCGCGGGCCACAATACGCCGGAATCCGTCCGCACCGATCGCCAAGCCGGCGTCCTTTTTCGTGTCAGTCACCCTCCACGGACCGACGCCCCAGTAGTCCGCGCCCGCGCCCGCCTCAAGCTCATCCATCGTTCCCACCGAAGCGCCGATGAGTGGTGCATCCGGCCAGGCCGCACGTGCATGGGCTGGCGAGAGGTCATCGGGGCCCAGATGCACGCCCGCCGCACGCGCCGCACGCGCCACATCGGGGCGGTCATTGACGATGACGGGCACCGGCAGGTGGTACACCATTGCCCGCGCAATCACGAGCAGTTGCCGGGGGCAGACCGTCTTGAGACGGAGCTGCACTGATGTGACGCCTCCCTGCACTGCTGCCTCGACCGCGCGCATGAGACGCGCTTCCGGCAGGAAGCGATCATCGGTCACCAGCATGAGGCGTAGGGCGGCCGCTAGATTTCCGGGCATGACCAGAATCAAACACCAGACCCGGCAGCGAACCAGATGACGGCCACCGTCCGTGTCAGCTCCAGGGGTGCCACACGCTGGGTGCGTGGCCATCCCTGGATCTTTCGCAGCGACGTGCTCGATGAGCCCCGCGATCCCGGCATCGTGCACGTCACGGACGAGCGCGGCCGGCCGCTGGGGCAGGCGCTTTATTCCCCTCGGTCCGAGATCCGCCTACGGTTACTTGAAACGGGAAGTCGCGCGGTGGGCGACGCGTGGTGGCTGGAAAAGATCGGCGCCGCGCTCCAGCGTCGCGGTGGCATCGACGCCACTGCCTGTCGCGTGGTGCACGGCGAAGGCGATGGTCTCCCCTCGCTGATTATCGATCGGTACGATCGCTGGGTGGTCATGCAGCTGCTCTCAGCCGGAATCGAGCCCCAGCGTGAGTCCATCCTGGGCGCGGTGGAGCAGCTGCTCCAGCCGGAGGGGATCCTGCTCCGCAACGACGTGGCGGTGCGGCGGAAGGAGGGCCTCGACGAGCGCGTGGAACTTGCTCGGGGGAGCGTTCCTGAAATGATCGAAGTGCGGGAGGGCCAGGTGCGGTACCTCGCGGCGCCCTGGACCGGGCAGAAGACGGGCGCCTTCCTGGACCAGCGTCCTTCCCGGATGCGGGCCGGTGCGCTCACTCCCGAGGGTGGCCGGGCCCTCGACTGCTTCAGCTACCATGGCTCGTTTGCGCTCCACCTGGCCCAGCGCGCGGGCAGCGTCCTGGCACTCGACAGCAGTGCGTCGGCGCTCGAGCGCGGTGCCGACAATGCAGCGCGCAACGGGATGACCAACATCGAATGGCGCGAGGCCGACGCGTTCGAGATGCTCCGGGCCATGGAGCGGGCGCGGGAGCGATTCGACATCATCGTCCTCGATCCGCCAGCCTTTGCCAAGTCCCGCGCCGCGGTCCCCAAGGCCCTGGCCGGCTACCGCGAGATCAACCTGCGCGCCATGCGCCTGCTCACGCCGGGTGGCATCCTTGT
>DASSHL010000341.1:0-2674 GCA_035692845.1 Gemmatimonadales bacterium | reverse complement strand
CGGAATGGATAGCCTCGCATCGTCGCCTGCTGCTGGCCCGACGGGACTACCAGGACGGACCGGCCTGGCAGCTCTTCCGCACCCGGGGCGCGACCGAACGCTTTCGCGTGGTGTGGCCGGACCTTTCGCGCACGCTGGCGGTGGCGCCGCTGATCGGCACCCTCCGTCGCGCCATTCCGCTCAATAGCTGTTACGTAGCCAGCATGCCGGCGCGGGACGAGCTGCTCGCCGTCACCGGCTGGCTCAATGCGCCGCTGGTCCGCGCGATTGCCCGCGCCGGCACGACCGAGGCATCGGGCGGGTTCCGCCGCTTCAACGCGACGGTGGTTGGCCGCATTCCCTTTCCACTCGCCGCGCGCGCCCACCCGGCGCTGGTGGAGCTGGCAAGCGCTGGAATCCGCGGGGCGCCGTCCGAAGGCGATCTCGACGCCATCGCATCCGACCTGCTGGGACTCGATCGGCGTGACCGACAGGCACTGCATGCGCTGGCCTGAAAGTTCTCCGCTGATCGTCGCCGAATCGTTGCAGGAAACCGCGGATCCTCCGATGCTCGCGCAGGAGCTGTCGCACGCACCGGCCCGGCAGGTTGCCGCATCGCTCGCGCGCCTCGCCTGCCCGCGCATGGCGCCCGATGTGCCGCCGGCGTGGCTGCGCCCGGCACAGATAGAGCCATGGCGCCGGGTGACAGGATCAGTGCGTGACTATCGCGGGGCCTTGCTGGCGGAGCCGCCCGGCAGCGGCAAGACCTGGATCGCATTGGCCGCGGGGCTGGCCCTGACACGCCGACCGGTCACCTGCCTGGTGCCGGCGGTGGTGCAGGCGCAGTGGCGTGCAGTCGCCGCAAGGACAGGCGTAACCATCGCACTGGGCACGCATGAGCAGGCGAGTCGCGGTCGTCTCCCACCCGTCCACGAGCTGGTGATCGTGGACGAGAGCCACCACTATCGAAACGCCCATATCAGGCGCTACGCGCACGTGGCACGGTGGCTGGCCGGCCGGAAGGCGATCCTGCTTTCCGGCACACCGGTCATCAATCGGCTCGACGACCTCCTGCATCAGCTCGCCCTCGTGATCCGTGATGACGCCCTGGCGATTCACGGGGTGCCGTCGTTCCGTGCCCTCAGCGAGCGGCGGGAATTTCCGGAGGCGATGGCGCGAGTCGTGATACGCTCCGCCGCCTCGACAGCCCTCCCAGGCCAGCGGGAACGGACCGTGAATTTCCGGCTGGGCATCCGGGTGAGCCATGTCCTGCGCGCCGTCCGCGCGCTCGACATCAGCCGGGACAACGGCGTGCGCACCCTTGTGCGCGGCGTGCTCATGCGTGCCGCCGCATCGAGTCCGGCCGCACTGGCCGGCGCGCTCAGGCGCTACGGCTTCCTGCTCGCGAACCACGCCGACGCCGTGCAGTCAGGCTGCTCGGTGAGCCGGGACGACCTGCGACGCTGGGCCGGTGCCGGCGGCGAGCAGACCGTGCTGTGGGCAGTCGTGCGCGACGACGGCGAGAGTGTGCAGCTCTGTCCCGATGACGCCGTACGCGTCCGCGCGCTGCTTGCGATGCTGGCGGATGTCACTCCGCAGGATGATCCCAAGGCGGCCCTCCTCACCCAGGTGCTGGGTGACGGCCGGCGGACGCTGATCTTTGCGACCTCGCGGGAGACCGTCGCGTGGCTTCGTGGCACGGTTGGCTATCACCGCACGGCGTGGTGTACCGGCGAGGGCGCCGGCATCGGGATGGCGCGCTCGCCGCGCGACGAGGTATTGCGGCTCTTCGGGCCGGACGCGCGGGTGCAGGCGCCTGCCATTCTCATCAGTACCGACATTGCAGCCGAAGGGCTCGACCTCCAGCGCGCAGAACGCGTCGTCCACTACGACCTGCCTTGGACGCCAGCGCGTCTGGAGCAGCGGGTCGGGCGGGCGGCCCGGCTCGGTGCAGCGGTGGCCGAGGTGGACGTGGTGCGCTTTGATCCGCCGCGCCTGATCGAGCGGGCCATTCACTCGGTACGGGTGCTGCGGCAGAAGGCGGACCTGCCACAACGTGCCCGGCTGGTGGATGCCGGACTTGGCGGCTGGCCAGCCGCCGTCACCGCCGCCAGCGCGAGTGATGCGTCGCCGGGTGGCTTTGCATGGATTCCCCGATCTGGACGCAACGGGGTGCTGGCGGGAGTCGAGATCACTGGCTTTGACGAGCAGGGCCGGCTGGTATCAGGGGGGAGATTGATGTGGCACGATGACACCGGCTGGAGCGATCGGGTTGGCGACCTGACCGGGCCGCTGCTCGAGGCCCTGGCCACGATGAATGGCGAGCTGCCCACCGATGAGGTCTTGCGGCGAGGCCGCACCCATGCGGAGGCGGCGGTGAACCATCTTCTTGCCACGCTTAACGGCACCGTCTGGGAACTGAGCCGTCGGCCAGAACTCCCTGCGCTGATTGAACGACTGCGGCATGTGCGCCGACGGTCGGTGGAGCAGCGTGACGCGGCCACGGCGGGGCTTGTGTCCAACGTGTTGCGCCTTGCGGCCTCGGGCCGCACCGCGGGCGAGACACTCCTGCTCAGGGAGCTGTCCTGCGCCAGCGGCCGCTCGGCGCTCCGCGCCATGGCGCTCCTCCCCCGCGCTCGCCCAGTCCAGCGGTTCGAGGTGCGAGTGGCGGGGGTGGTTGTCTTCGGAGACGGGA
>DASSHL010000340.1:0-3460 GCA_035692845.1 Gemmatimonadales bacterium | reverse complement strand
GGGACTCGGTCCCTCGGCCCACTCAGCGCACGGCCGCCTGCGCCGCTGGAACATCCGCGAGTGGGCCGCCTGGCAGCACACGCTGGCAGAGCGAAGGCCCGCCGTGGAAGCATCCGAGACACTGAGCGACACCCAGGTTCTCCTCGAACGGCGATACCTGGGCCTGCGCACCTCGAGTGGTGTGGAATCAGTGCTGATTCCAGAGGCCGTGCGCGAGAGCTGGATTGCAGCCGGTTGGGCACGGGAGGGTAATGACCGTATCCAGCTGACGATCGAAGGCTGGCTTCGGCTGGACGCGCTGGTGGCCTCGCTTTAGCGCGGTGGGGCGAAGTCGGGCTGCCGTTGGATGGCAGTGCCCGTCGTGTCCCACGTCCCACGCCCCACGCCCCATGCCCCATGCCCTTTGCCCTATGCCAGCTTCACCCAACCCCTTGCAGATTGTAGATTTGAGCGATGCCCGCCAACGAGAATCTGTCGGAACGCGAACTCCGGGTTCTGGAGGCCGTGGTTCACGCCTATATCGAGACGGCCGAGCCGGCGGGAAGCCAGACCATCGCCAGGCGGTACGGCCTCGGCGTGTCGCCGGCCACCATCCGCAACATCATGAGCGACCTGGAGGACCGGGGCTTCCTCTATCACCCCCACACCTCGGCGGGGCGGATCCCGACCGACCGGGCCTATCGGGCCTACGTGGATGTCGTGATGCACCGGGCCCCGCCCACGAGTGCAGCGCAGCAGAGGCTGGCCACTGAACTGCGGGGCCGGGGTGATGCGCTGGAGGAGCTGCTGCACCGCGCGGCACAGGTACTGGGTGTACTGACGCAGGAACTGGGCGTCGCGGTGGCGCCGGCGCTCGAGGAAGTTGTGCTGGAACGGATCGAGCTGGTCCCGGTGTCGTCCGAGCGGCTGCTCATGGTGTTCAACCTGCGAAGCGGCGTGGTGCGCACCATCTTCGTGCGCGTGCCGTCATCGGTGGCGGCGCCCGCCATGCAATCGGTGGCGCGGGTGCTCAACGAACGGCTGGGCGGCCTTACCCTGCGCGAGTTGCGTCGCACGCTGGCCGATCGGCTGCGAGATGCAGCAGCGCCAGTGGGCGGACGCGAGTTGCTGGATATTTTCATCGCCGAGGGCGAGGAACTTTTTGCGCTCGATCCGGCACCAGCGTTGCTCGGTAGTGCGCAGCCGCTCGCCGAGCAGCCGGAATTCGCATCCAATGAGCGGATGCGCGAGCTGCTCGACCTCACCGAGCGCCGGGACCTGCTGCGTCGCGCGCTCGACCTGCGGCGGCGTGAGGGGCTGTCCATCACCATCGGTGGCGAGAACACCGATGCCCGGCTCAGCGGGTTTACCCTGGTGACGTCGGCGTACCGTGTGGGTGAGCTCTCCGGGGTGATTGGTGTGATCGGTCCCACGCGCATGCCTTACGACAAGATCATTGGCCTGGTGGAGCACACCGGCCGACTGGTGGAAGGATTGCTGGAGTGAGTGACTATTACGGCCTCCTTGGCGTCGAACGAGGCGCCAGCGAGGATGAGATCAAGAAGGCGTATCGCCGCCTGGCGATGCAGTACCATCCGGACCGGAACCCCGAGCCGGACGCGGAGGCGCGCTTCAAGGAGTTCACCGAAGCCTACGAGGTGCTGCGCGATCCGCAGAAGCGTGCCATGTACGATCGCTACGGCAAGGCCGGCGTTGGTGGGGCCGGCGCGCAGGGCTTCCACCATGTGGACCTGGCCGAGGCACTCGAAATCTTCATGCGCGACTTCGGCGGCTTCGAGTCGTTGTTTGGCGGGCGCGGCCGGCCGCAGCGGGACGATCGGCGCGGCCAGGACGTCAAGGTCACGGTCAAGCTTACGCTGGATGACGTCGCACGTGGCGTGAAGAAGAAGGTGAAGCTGAAGACCATGGAGGCGTGCCACGCCTGCGAAGGCAGCGGCGCCAAGCGCGGGTCCAGGCCCGTCACCTGCGATGCCTGCGGCGGCTCGGGTCAGGTGCAGCGCGCCACGCGAAGCGTCTTTGGCCAATTCATCTCCGTGGCGCCGTGCCCGACCTGCTCAGGCGAGGGCACCATCATCAAGGACCCCTGCGAGATCTGCCGCGGGGAAGGGCGACTGCGCGCGGAGCGTACGGTGCCGGTCGACATTCCGGCCGGCGTTGCCGCCAACCACTATCTCACGCTGCGCGGCCAGGGCGCGGCCGGGCCGCGCGGGGGCCCCAATGGCGATCTCATCGTCATGCTGGACATCCCGGACGATGAGCGCTTCGAACGGCAGGGCGAACACCTGATTCACGACCTCCCCCTCTCGTTCTCGCAGGCGGCCCTGGGTGGCGTCTTCACGGTACCGTCGCCGTGGGGAGAGGAAGCACTGGACGTGCCGGCCGGCACCCAGACCGGCTCCGTCTTCAAGCTGCGCGGGAAGGGCCTGCCGCGGCTGGGCCAGAGCGGCAATGGCGACCTGCACGTACGCGTCCACCTCTGGACTCCGGAGCGGCTGACGCCGGAGCAGGAGGAAGTCTTCCGGCAGCTCGCCGCGGTCGAAGGCGAGCCGCCCAGGAAGGGCTCCGGCTTCTGGGCCAGGGTCAAGGAAGCGCTCGGCGCATGACGTGGTGGGCCATCCACGTCGTACCGGACGCTGAGCGGCGCGACGCGGTGGGCCAATGGCTGGTGAACGCGACCGGAGCGGCGGTTGCCGAGCGGGACGATGGCTCGCTGGCCGGCGCCGCGCCGTCAAGCGAGCACGCCTCGCGAATCGTCGCCATGCTCGGCCAGGAATTCGGGCTTCCGGCCTCCCTCGCAGAGCTGCCGGATGCCGACTGGAGTGTTCGCTGGCGCGATGGCATCGAGCCGCGCCGCATCGGGCGGCTGCTGATCGTGCCTACCTGGCTCCGCGATGCGGAACTGGAGTTCGCGGCGCGTGTGGTAATCGATCCCGAGAATGCCTTCGGCAGCGGTGAGCACGGCTCGACACGCGGTGCACTCGCCCTGCTGGAGCGCCATGTCAAGCCAGGCATGCGGGTAGTGGACCTCGGCAGCGGCAGTGGCATTCTTTCCATCGCGGCAGTGGTGCTCGGTGCACACAGTGCCATCGGGGTCGAGTGCGACGCAGAGGCCGTGGTTGTTGCCGAGCGCAATGCTGAATCCAATTCGGTCAACGACAGGGTGAACTTTCTCACTGGCGACGCGGAGACGCTCGCGCCAGTCGCAGGCCCGGCGGATCTTGTCCTCTCCAACATTCTCCGGACGGTGAACGTGACCCTGCTCCCAGCCATTCGACTGGCGCTTGCCCCAGACGGCATCGCGATCTTCGCGGGCATGGAGGACACGGAGTCAGAGCTCTTTCGCGGGCCGCTCCGTGAAGCTGGCTTCAGCGTCATCGATGAAGGGCGGGACGCTGGCTGGTGGAGCGTCGCCGCCCGCGTGTCATGAGCGCGGTCCTCGTACCGGCTGGCGCGCTCAGCG
>DASSHL010000339.1:0-11708 GCA_035692845.1 Gemmatimonadales bacterium | reverse complement strand
CTGCTCGGAGCCGTAGCGGGCCATGAGCCCGACGATCACGCCGCCCACGACGGGGATCGCTACCGAAGAGAGTCCGAGTGTGTTGCCGGCAGGAGAGACGAGCGCGAGCGACCAGCGGTGATAGTAGAGGAGATTGGTGATGAGTCCGATCAAGTCCAGCAATACGAGGGCGACGACCGCAGCGACGGCGCCAATCAGGATGGCAAAGGGAATCAGGCGAAGGACGGACCGCGGGGTAGTGAAGTCGGCGAGGCTGCGTTCCTGCCCCTCACTGGTTCGCTGGTCCGGGCCGAAGACGGCTCCGGCGGCGACGTCGCCTCCCTGCTCGGCTGCCCGGTCGTCCGGATTGGTCATCTGATCATTATACGGCTGGTTGAGCGATCCCGCGGGTGCAGGGTGCTGGCTCGCGGCCGAGTACCTTTGCTGGATGCCGCCACCCGTCATGACGTTCCGGAGCCGGCTGGTCAGCCGCGAAGTCGTGGCCGAACAGACACTGGCCTTGCAGCTCACCCGGGCCGAGGGGTTTCGCTTCCTTGCGGGACAGTACCTCGACATCACCGTGATCAACGCGCCTGATCGCGATGCGGAGGGACCCCTCCGGAGTTTCTCGATCGCCAGTGCCCCGGACGAACCGGAATTGCTGGTTGTCATGCGCCTGCGGGATACCGCTTTCAAGCGCACCCTGGCCGCGCTGGACCCGGGGTCGGAAGTAATCGTTGAGGGGCCGGCGGGAGATTTCGTGCTGGACCTCGGGAACCAGCGACCGCTGGTATTCATCGCCGGGGGCGTGGGGATCGCGCCCTTTCTCAGCATGCTGCGTGAGGCACGAACCGGACGCGGCACCGCCGAGACCGTGCTGTTCTACTCCAATCGGCGGCCAGAGGACACCGCCTTCCTGCCGGAGCTGGAAGCCATGGCAAACAACCTGCCGGGCTTCCGCTGCATCACGACCATGACCCGCATGGCAGAATCGGCGCACCAGTGGCACGGCGAAACCGCCCACGTGGATGCCACGATGCTGGCGCGTCACCTGCCCTCGGTGCGCGGACCGCTGTATTACGTCTGCGGCGCGCCGGCGCTGATTGCAGGTGTGCGCTACGAACTGGAGCACGCCGGCGTGGCCGGCGGCGACATCAAGCTCGAAATGTTCGGAGGCTACTGAGGGGGTTGGTCAGTCCAGGAGCCCGCGCTGCTGGGCGTGGGTCACCGCTTCGAGCCGATTGTGGGTCCGCAGCTTCTGGTTGATGTGGTGCAGATGGTTGCGCAGCGTCTGGGATGAAATGTTCAGCATGCGCGCGATCGTGGCCGAGTTGCGGCCGGCCGCGAACAACTTGAGGATGTGGTGTTCCTGCTCGGTGAGCTGCTCGACCGGCGCGTGGTGCTGTGGAACGGCCGCGAGCTCGGCGAGCTGCCGGGACAGTTCCTGCATGCGATCCAGCAGCTCCTCGCGCTGCCGGCTCAGGGTGATGTCCCGCACCAGCCGAACAAACAGCCGGCGCCCGGTCCGGCGGTTGTCGAAAACGATTGTCGTCACGTTGATCCAGCCGCGCGCGCCCGATGCCAGCCGCACTTCCAGGTCCACGTTCGGAATCCTGCCCGGCACTGCCTCCGCATCCCGGATTGCCGCAGTGGAACCACCCGCCAATGCCCGCGTACCCAGGGAATCCTGCGCCTCGAGCACCTCATTGACGTTCAGTCCCATGACAGCACTCGCCGGGCGGCCAAACAGCTGCTCGGCGGCATGATTCCACGCGCAGATCTCGCCGTCTGGCGTCACGATGTACGCGGCGTCAGCGGTCTGCTCGAAGAGGCTGAACAACTCCGATTCGAGCATGGCTTACTCCATGGGTGACATGCCCGAATCTACGGCCTGCGGTGACTGCAATCCAGCTTGGCGGCGGATGGGACAACCGGGTCCCTGCATGGTACGCCTGGTTCATTGTGACAAGGAAGCAGGCAACGCCATTGTGTGGGGGTACAGTGAAGGATGCAGCTCACCTGATCTCGTGGAGGACACACAATGATGAAGGGCTTCCTGACAACCGCCCTGGCCGGTGCATTCGGCCTCGGCCTGCTGATGGCGGCGCCCGGCACCGCCGAGGCGCAGCGCACCGCTCCTCCGGGCGGCGACTACAAGAACGTGAGCACGCTGGTACCACTGCCGAACTTCGTGCCAGGCCTCGGCGTGCTCTACGTCGTGCCCAAGACCCTGCCGGCTGGTCCGTTCCTCGCGTACGACCACGACGGCAAGCTGGTCAGCTCGATCTACATGATCCCGCTGAAGGACATGAATGCGCAGAAGGCGTTCAGCAATCTCAACGTCGCGCATGCGCCGGTGGATCATGTGGACATCGTCTACAATGCGGGCCACCCCGGCGTGGCGGAGCCCCATTATCACATCATCCTGTGGTATGTGTCGGCCGAGCGCGCGGCACAATTGAGCAAGTGACCGGGTCATCGCGTCGCAGCTTCTTCCGGGTCGGCGGGCTGGCGCTCGTCGGCCTGGGGCTCGCGCCACGCGGCGCGGCAGCAGACGTCCTCCAGGCGTGGGCCCGGCCCCGTTTTCCGGGTGCGCTCGAAGTCATCGAGATGCGGAGCGATATCGCGGGCGGGCGGGTCTGGTTTGACCCCATCGGCCTCTACGTCGAGCCGGGGACGACCATTCGCTGGATCACGCGCGAGAACGTCCACACCACCACCGCCTATCACCCGCGGAACGCCAGGCACCCGCTGAGGATGCCGGACCGGGCAACGCCATGGGATTCGGGATTCCTCATCAACCCGGGCGATCACTTCGACGTCACACTCACCGAACCGGGCGTGTACGACTACTACTGCATGCCGCACGAAGCGGCTGGCATGGTGGGACGGATTGTCGTGGGCAAGGTCGCGAAGAACGCCGCGAGGCCATTCGATTACTGGGTGGGACACCCCGGCACCGACGGCTGGCTCCACGTACCCGAGGCCGCTCGCAAGGCCTTCCCGTCAGTTGCCAGCATACTGGCTGCGCACCGCGTCCACGCGGCGCAGCGGAAGGGTTAGGCTCACATGAGCGACAGTGGCCCAACCCTGGTCCAGCACCTCGCCCGGTTCGCCGTGCGCGCGTCATGGGACGACGTGCCACAGATGGCGCGCGAGCAACTGAAGATCCGGGTGCTCGACAGCGCAGCCTGCGCCGTCGGCGCCCTCGGCGGCGAGCCGGTGCGGCTGGTGCGCTCGCTCGTCAGTGAGCTCGATGCCGACGGTCCGTGCTCGCTCATTGGCGGCGGCACCGCCAATCCTGACCGGGCCGCGCTCTACAACTCCGCACTGGTGCGCTATCTCGACTTCAATGACAGCTACCTCGCCAAGGGCGAGACCTGCCACCCGAGCGACAATCTTGGCGCCGTGCTCGCCGCCGCGGAATACGCCGGTGCTTCCGGCCGCGACTTCCTGGCGGCGCTGGCGCTCGCGTACCAGGTGCAGTGCCGGCTCAGCGACGTGGCGCCGGTGCGGGATGCCGGCTTCGATCATGTCACACAGGGCGCCTATGCCGTTGCCGCCGGCTGTGCCAGGGCGCTTGGACTCGACGCCAGTCACACGGCGAATGCAATCGCCATTGCCGGTACCGCATTCAATGCCTTGCGGGTGACCCGCACGGGCCGGCTTTCGCACTGGAAGGGCCTGGCCTACCCCTACATGGCCGGTGCGGCGCTCGAAACCACCCTGCTCGCTGCGCGCGGCATCACCGGACCGCTGGAGGTCTTCGAAGGCGAAAAGGGCTTCATGGATGCGGTGACGGGCTACTTCGAGCTGGACTGGGAAACCGAGACCCTGGATCGGGTCGCGCGCACCATCCTGAAGAAGTACAACGCCGAGATCCACTCGCAGAGTGTGCTCGAGGCGGTGCTCGACCTGCGGACCGAAGCACACCTGAGCGGGGCCGACGTGGCCCGCGTCGAGGTAGACGTTTTCGATGTTGCGTACCGCATTATCGGCGGCGGCGAAGAAGGCGACAAGACGATCGTTCGCACCAAGGAAGAGGCGGATCACAGCCTTCCCTATCTCGTCGCCGTGGCGCTGCTCGACGGACAGGTCCTGCCCGCGCAGTACCTGCCGGCCCGCATCGCAGCACCCGATGTGCAGGCGCTGCTCCACCAGGTTTCGGTGCGGCCCGATGAGGAATTCTCGCGCCGGTTCCCGGCCGAAATGCCCTGCCGTGTACACATCACGCGGCGCGATGGCAGCGTCCTCACCGCGGAGCGCTCGGATTATCCCGGCTTCATCACGGGCGGACGGACCTGGGAGGCGGCACGCGCCAAGCTGGAAGCGCTCGCCGGTTCGCGCACGTCATCCAGCTTCAGGGACCAGCTCGCCACCACCATCTCCAGGCTGGATGAGGTGCCGGTGACCGAGTTCACAGGCTTGCTCGCCGCCGCGGCGCCCACGCGCATGCCGGTGGCAGGAAACGGAGTGAACAGATGACTGCAACCATGGAATTGCCCAACACCGCTGTCGCGTCAACCGAGCGTGCCTTCGACTTCCTGCGCACTAATGCGCGTTCCGTCAAGCCGAGGATGACGGGCCTGACCGAAATTCGGGGGCCATACTACAGCCCGATGGGGCCGCGCTACCTCGCCGACGTGCTGGAGACGATGGGTCCCTATGTGGACTCGCTCAAGTTTGCCGGCGGCTCCTTTTCGCTGATGCCCCGGCGCCAGCTGACGGGGCTCATCGAGCTGTGCCACCAGCACGACGTCACCGTCTCAACCGGCGGGTACATCGAGCGAGTGCTGACCCAGGGCGCGGCCGCGGTCGAGCGCTATATCGGCGAATGCCAGGCGGTCGGCTTTGACATCATCGAGCTCTCCAGCGGTTTCATCACCCTGCCGGCCGATGACTGGATGAGGCTGGTGAAGCGCGTGCAGCAGGCCGGGCTCAAGGCCAAGCCGGAAGTCGGGATCCAGTTCGGCGCCGGTGGCGCCTCGCCCGCGGAGGGACTGGTACAGCAGGGAACCCGGGACGCGGAGTGGGCCATCCGGCTGGCAAAGCGGTTCCTGGACGCAGGCGCCTACCTGATCATGATCGAATCGGAAGGCATCACCGAGAATGTGGCGACCTGGCGCACCGACGTGCCGGCCCGGATCGCCGATGCGCTCGGGCTGGAACGCGTGATGTTCGAGGCGGCTGATCCCGACGTATTCGCCTGGTACGTGAAAAACTATGGACCCGAGGTCAACCTGTTCGTGGACCACAGCCAGATCGTCCAGCTCGAGTGCCTGCGGGAAGGTCTCTGGGGCACGGCGGATCTCTGGGGCAAGGTCATTACCTACAAGGGCTGAGGCCAGGAACGGAGCGATGACATGATCCGGCTGAAGCGCGCGTATGATGACGCCGAGGAGACAGACGGGCTGCGCGTCCTCGTCGAGCGGCTGTGGCCGCGCGGCGTCACGAAGGCCCGACTCCGCCTGGATGACTGGGCCAAGGAAGTGGCGCCCAGTCCGGAGTTGCGCCGATGGTTTGGTCACGTTCCGGAGCGCTGGACCGAATTCAAGCGCCGCTATTTCGCCGAGCTCCGGGCCAATCCCGAAGCCTGGAAACCGTTGCTTGCCCGTGCCCGGCGGGGCCGGGTCACGTTCATCTATGCCGCGCACGATACCGAGCGCAACGGCGCCGTCGCGCTCAAGGCGTTCCTGGAGAAACAGTCATGAAACAGTCAACCGCAGAACCGGAGTCGATCAGCGTGTCCCCAGCCGCAGCCAAGCGAGTCCTGCGCAATAGTGCGCTCGCGCTGCTGCTGCTGCTCGTCATGCTGCTGCTGTCCGGGTGCTCCCCGGCCAAGCCAGTTTCGGCAACCGTCTATGCCGCATCACTCACCCCGCTCAACAGCTCGGTCAGTGGGCAGCCGGCGGCCGGCACGGTGCAGTTTGCCGTCAGCGGCGACCAGCTGGTGATTTCGGTTGATGCCAACGGCGTCCCGGCGGGCATCGAGCACTGGCAACACGTGCACGGCTTCGCCGATGGACGGGCGGCCGCCTGCCCGGCCATGACGGCTGACGTCAATGGCGACAGCCTGGTGGACCTGATCGAGACGGAGGCGCTGTCGGGTACCACGATGGTCCCGCTGCATCACGACCCGG
Source organism: Gemmatimonadales bacterium (assembly GCA_035692845.1). GTDB lineage: Bacteria > Gemmatimonadota > Gemmatimonadetes > Gemmatimonadales > GWC2-71-9 > CAMLHP01. The sequence goes on along the minus strand of DASSHL010000339.1, from coordinate 5,589 downwards.
TCAGCATGGACATCCCGCAGCACACTTACCCGGTCGCATCGGCAGGCGGCACCCTCACCTACACGGACACCATATCGCTGGCGGCACTGCAGCAGGCGTTTGACAAGGCGTACCCGGGCCAGCAGCTCAGTCTGGACCATCGGGTGGTCTTCCTGCACGGCGTGCCGGCTGCAACCCAGCTTCCGGCATCGGTGGCGTCGCTCGGGCCCATCCCGGCCCAGGTGACACTGCCGGTCGCGTGTGCGGTGCTGTCGCTGGTGCATCCAGTGGCCGATTGAACACGAACAGAGAGGGATATCATGGCAGACATCGAACAGCTCTACCCACCGGCCACCAGGGCAATGGCGGAACAGCGCACCAGCCTCGCGCCGGCGCCGGCTGCAGCCTTTCGCGCGTTCAGCCAGGCGGTCTTCGCTGATGGCGCGCTCCCCGCAAAGACCAAGCAGCTGATCGCGGTGGCGGTGGCTCACGTGACGCAGTGCCCCTACTGCATCCGTGGCCATACAGGCTCGGCACTTCGGGCAGGCGCCACACCTGAAGAAATCATGGAAGCGATCTGGGTCGCCGCTGAAATGCGGGCCGGCGGATCGTACGCTCACGCGGCCCTGGCCCTGGATGTCATCAATCATGTTCACGCGCCCGCTGCGAAGGACTGATCCCGGCGTCGCCGGGAGCGGGCAGAAGATTTCCTGAAAGGAAGTAGCGTCATGTCGAAGTTACATGCTCCGGGCAGCATGCGTGGCCAGAGCCGGATGCAGGCGATCGCGGCCGCGATGAAGCCGGCGCACGCACCGGCAGTGGATTCGCGGCGGGTGCACTGCAGGATGCGGAATGTCATGGGTCATCAAGTGTTCTACCGGGAAGCCGGACCGGTTGATGCACCGGTCGTCCTGCTGCTGCACGGCTTTCCCACATCGTCCCACATGTTCCGGAACCTCATTCCGGAACTGGCGGAGCACTTTCGGGTGCTCGCACCGGACCTCCCGGGCTTCGGGTTCACGGTGTCGCCCGCCCGAATGGAGCATAGTTTTGCGCACATGGCAGCGGTCATGGATGGGTTCATGGAAGAGCTGGCGGTGAGCCGCTTCGCGGTCTACGTCTTCGACTACGGGGCACCCGTCGGGTTCCGGATGGCGCTTGCCCATCCCGAGCGAATCACGGCGTGGATCACCCAGAACGGAAATGCCTACGAAGAGGGTCTCGGTGCGGGGTTCGGGCTCATCCGCCAGTACGGCGCGGAGCCAACCGCCGAACATCGTGCCGCGCTCGCGCAGCTTCTCACGCCCGACTCCATCCGGGAGCAGTACACCGACGGCGTTTCGGACATAAGCCGCATCCAGCCCGAGAGCTACACGCTCGACGCGGCGCTACTCGCCCGGCCCGGCAATGACGAGATCCAGCTCGATTACTTCCTGGATTATCGCACCAATCTCGAGCTCTACCCTGCCTTCCAGGAATACTTCCGGAAACATCAGCCACCATTGCTGGCCGTGTGGGGGCAGAATGACACGATCTTCGTGCCGGCCGGCGCGCACGCCTTCAGGCGCGACCTGCCCGACGCTGAAGTGCGCCTGTATGGGACCGGCCATTTCGCGCTGGAGACTCACGCCAGCGAGATCGGCGCGGTGATACGCGGTTTCCTGGGGCGGAAGTTGCGCTGAGCGCTCAGCCTTCATGCCGCAGCACGCACTTGATGTCCACCACCGGCGTGCCGTCTATCGCCTCGAGCGCTTCAACATGGAGCCGAGTGCCGTCTTCGATGTGAAGCACGCGGGTGCGGTGCAGGCCGATCGGGTTGGGACGGTCAGGTGAGCGGGTCGCGAACACGCCGGTGAGCGGGGCATCGGGATCGCGGCCGGGGTGGACCTGCACTGTATCCCGCCGGCTTGCATGCAGCCAGGTGAGCACCCAGATCTCGTCTCCTTCGGCCAGCAGGTGCAGTGCGGGAAGATACGCCGGATCAATCTCGATCCATGCTTCCGGCGCCCCTTCCCACGGCTGCCTCGGCGCATCCTTCCGCCTGGTGAGCGGCGAATGGACGCGCCCGATGGGGCGGAGCTCGAAACGATCCATTGTCACATGACTGAAGGGGGAAGCAGCGTCCCCAGTTCTGCCCCCGCTGCCAGGGATGCCAGCACGACGAGCCCCAGCTTGATTGCCGGGACGTTCGAGTGAATATCCCAGGCGAAGATCAGCGCAACCGCCAGATACACGACACCGGCGATCAGCGAGCGTTTACGTATGGCAGGCATTTCGGCACCCTCCAGTAGCAGGTCGGAAACAGAACTGCCGCACACAGGAACAATTCCCGTCATCGCTTCCGCACGGCCTTGGCGAACGCGATCCAGCGCTTCATGGGGATACTCGCGACCAGCTCGCCGATAATATCCAGCGGCAGGTCGTCCGCCGACTTGAATCGGATGCAGGACTTTCCCATGTCCAGCTTCTTGCCCGCGGCCTTGAAGCCGTCCTTGAGCCGTCGCAGATGTTCAGGCGAGCCGTAGGCGCACATCAGGTAGAGCGACAAGTAATGCTTCTGCGCGGCCAGCCCGATATACCAGAGCGGATGCCCGTTATAGGTATCGGGGTAGGCGGCAAGCGGAACCTGATAGGCGAGAATCTTCCCTGCGAGCGCTTCCTCGTAGCCGCGTGGCAGGTTGCGGAGGATGGTCTCCCGCACTCGGCCCAGCTCCCGGCGACGCTCCGGCGGCTGCGCGGCCAGGAATTCCATGATGGCGGGTGAAGGTGAAGAGGTCATCTGGCCTGCTCTCAGTCGTCGTTCGCGAAGACTGCCTTGATCTGATCTGATCCCGGTCCCTCATCTCCATACAGCAGCGCCAGCGTCCTGCCGGCATCGCCCAGGCGTCCGGGGCCGAGAAGGTACGGGAATCCGTCGCTGCTCCCGCCGGTTCGCGTGAACGTCAGGCTGTTTCCATCGCGAGTATACATGCCCTGCTCGGCGTTGTCGAATTCGATACCGTTGTTCTTGTTCCGGTGCGACGTGCGCAGGTCGTACGTGGTAGCCGTGAGGGTGATGGAGCCACTGAGCGTGAGGCAGCAGCCGAATGGCGCGCTGGGATCGGATGGCAATGACTGTCCGTTCTCCGATACCAGCGCATAGCTGCCCGCCACAGCTGACGGTCCCGCTTCATTGCCGCATGCGCTGCACAGAAGAGCCAGTGCGGCGATCCCACACTGCATGAGCTTCTGGTACATGCCTACCCCAATCGTCGCTGCAGGCCTCAAGGCAGGTGGAGCGTCATCACCATGCCGGCGGTGTCCACCCTGGCGCCACGAAACATGCCGCTGATCCCATCGGCCGAGATGCTGAGGCCGCTGTCGGCAACGGTCACGCGCGGTGCCGAGTCGAGCCCAGTCACCGTAAGCGTCCGCACTCCGTTGAACAGCGGATGCGCGCCGGCGGCTTCGCTCAGCGCCGGCCGGCCGATCACCTCCACGCTTCCCGCGTCGTTGCCGACCTTGACCAGCCGGGCATGGAGTACTTCGCCTGGTGCCACCACACTGACATTGAGCGGATCGAATCCCTGGGGGAAGAGGGGATTCGCCGCCCTGATGACCAGCCGCCAACCGGGCCGGTCAAGAAATGTACGCCGCTCCGTGGCCAGCCGCCGTTCCAGCGCCGCTTCATCGGACTCGGCGGCAGCTCGCACGCTGTCGCGCTCCGCATCGGTGAATGCGCACGGGGTGACACGCTGCGCTTCGATAGCGGTGGAGAGCATCGAGTCGAGTGGAACCGAGTCGCGCGCCTCCAGACTGGCACGCCAGTCGGGTGAGAACTGGTCCAGGAGGCGCGCGATGGCGACACCACTGCGATAGCCGCGCTGGCGAATCTTTTCCGGCGCGAATTCGGTGGCGGGCATGACCGTGCTGTCCGGTGCGTCGGTCGCACGCCATTCGACGTAGGTGGCGAGTCCTTCGTTGAGCTCGGTGCCGCGCTCGTACGCCGCCCCGCTGGCAGGCAGTTTCAGGAAGCGATCATGCCGCAGCGTCATGGCGGCTGCTGCCCAGCATTTCGTCCCATTCCTGCTGCTGGCGCCGAGCGCTCGGCGGAAGGCTTCGGACTCGAGACGGCGCAGGGTGAGCAGACGGGCGTCCTTGACCGGATACGTGAAGAGATCCGCTTCGTTGGCCGCCCAGGAATGATGATGGGCGCGCTGGAAGACGTGAAATGCTTCGTGGATCAGGGTTCCGGCCCGGCGGAGGACCGGCACGGAATCAGACGCGAGCATGAGGGTGGCGGTCGTCACGCCGCCCAGTGGAGTGCTGGTGTTGGCTGAGACGCTGGAATCCCGCCCGGCATGAACCCAGACACTGTCGTGACCCGCAAGCGGCGTGAAGGCTGGTGGCGGGGCGGGGTGACGGAAGAGCAGGGTGCGACTGCCGTCGAAGATGGCGACGGGTGTGGAACGAGGATTGAAACCGGGCCAGAGGTCGTGCGTGGAGAGCGAATCGGCGAGCGCGACGATGGCGAATGGGCTGGCCGGGGTCTGGCTCCCTCTTCCGGTGTCGGTTCTGGCACAGCCGATGAGCGTGCTGGCGGCGAGGATGGCTGAAACTGTCAGGCTGTGATTGGGCATGTGTAGTTGGACGGACACGCAAGAAGGAAAGTTGCAAACTGCGACTCACTACGGTTCCTGCAGCTCTCGGCCGGAGAGATCGCTTTCGGGCTGCAAGGTTGCTTCGCCTCGCTGCGGGAGTCTCGCACTGACAGCGCCGGATCGCGTACTTGCCCGGCCGATCCTGCCCATCCTGCCCATCCTGCCCATCTCGACCCCACGCCTCATGCCCCAAGCCCCAGGCCCCATTTGACACTTTCAGCTCCCCACGCTAATCAATAACGTCGCCCGAAAGGGCCGGGACATCCATTGACCTCCTGAGCATGACGAGGTGAGCATGAGCGGCGTGCGCGTGCTGGTGGGCACACGGAAGGGCGCCTTCGTACTGACGTCGGACAAGGGGCGGAAGAAGTGGGACGTGAGCGGGCCGCACTTTGCCGGCTGGGAGCTCTACCACGTGAAGGGCTCGCCGCTTAACCCCGACCGCATCTACGCCTCGCAGTCGAGCGGCTGGTTTGGCCAGATGATCCAGCGCTCGGACGATGGCGGCAAGACCTGGGAGCCGGTGGGCAACGAGTTTGCCTACGACGGGGTGCCCGGCACGCACCAGTGGTACGATGGCACGCCGCATCCGTGGGAGTTCAAGCGGGTCTGGCACCTGGAGCCGTCGCTCACCGAGCCCGACACGGTTTACGCCGGCATCGAGGACGCCGCCCTCTTCCGCTCCACTGATGGCGGGAAGTGCTGGCAGGAACTCTCCGGACTGCGGGGCCACGGTTCGGGTCCACACTGGACGCCCGGCGCCGGCGGCATGTGCCTGCACACGATCATGATCGACCCCACCAATGCCAAGCGCATGTTCATCGCGATCTCGGCGGCTGGTGCGTTCCGCACTGAGGATGGCGGCGCGAGCTGGACGCCCATCAACAAGGGACTCCACTCGCAGTACATTCCCGACCCCGAAGCCGAGGTGGGGCATTGCGTGCACCGGATCGCCATGCACAAGAGCAAG